>NZ_JBCPGA010000020.1:0-45077 GCF_040914135.1 Ruminococcus sp. RTP21204st1_B2_RTP21204_210225
TATACCACAAAAAAGACTGCTTTCCTACCCTTTTAAGGGTGGTTGCAGTCTTTTTTTATTGCGCGTTTTTTTACAGCGCCTTTTTTGCACAATTTTCAATATCCGCACAACATTATTGTAGGGGCTGGCGCCCTTGACAGCCTGCATTTATTTTACAATATTTTGACACTATACAGGCACAAAATAGCCGTCAATATGCTCTTTGTCAAGCCCCTCGCCAATGACGATAAACACCGCCTGACCTCGCTCTATAGGCTTAACAGTGATGTTCTTGTGGGTGGCGTTAAGCTCAAGCCACTTGCCCTCAGCGTTTTGCATAAAGCCTTTTACACGGAATATCCTTCCGCACTTGCTGTCGCTCATAAGCCTGCTCACAGCATCTTCCATAGCATTGTCAGGAAGCTTCATATTCATAAAATACAAAGAGGTATAAGCTTTATCTTGGTCGAACCACAGCTTTTCGTGGGAATCCGGCTCATAGCCACTGTTGGCTATCCTTTCCATATCCTCGTCTGTAAGCTCCGACCAATCTTTCATTATTATCTCAGGCTTAGTCATTCTGTGGCAATGGAACTTTTTCTGCACGGCTTCAAGGTGTTTTAGAGTATCCTCAAGCTCCTGCTTTGTGGCTTCCTGACATTTGCTCATGAGAACTATGCCTGCTTCCGAAAGCTGAGAAGCAAGAAGATAATCAGAAGCTTCCGACAAGTTGGTATCAAGGCAGGCATCTGCAATAGTTATAACGCTTCCTATCTCATACCAATTATCAAGAGGTTCTTCTCTGAGCACGTCAAAGAACTCGTCAGCTTCATAGATACCTGACGGCTCCACAATGACCCTGTCAAGACCACGCATACCCATAGCGATAAGCTTAGTCTTAAAACGCCGTCTGTGGCAATCCTTATCAGCCGCCGAGACCATTTCAAGGTCGCAATTCTCGTCCAAAAGCTCCTGCAAAAGAAGCATATCCACATTCACTGCACCGAAATCATTCTCCAACACGCCAATTTTACAGCCCTTACCCAAAAGATAACGGGCATATTTTTTTATAAAAGTGGTCTTCCCTGCTCCGAGAAACCCCGTCACAAGGTCTACCTTGGTTTTCTTTTTCTCTGTGTTCATAGTTAATGCCTCCTAATGGTCATATTATACCACATTGACAGTGCTTTGGCAATGACAGAAATAAAAAAACACGCCTTACACTAAGTAAAGCGTGTTTTGTACAGGGACTCGCCCTACATTGTAAAGTTGGCAACAAAAAAACGCACCCTGCAAGCTCGCAAAGTGCGTAAATACGCTGGTGCGCCAGAAGGGACTCGAACCCCCGACCTACTGGTTCGTAGCCAGTCACTCTATCCAAAAATAAAATCACAAATTTTCTTTCAGTTAAATAAAATATCATGAAAATTGCTGCTAAGACTTCTCTGGCAGCTTTTTTGATGATATTTATACATATCATCAAGCATAGACAGGGTAGCTCCCTGTGCGGCAGGACGTTCTCCCCTGCCGCTTTTTCTGTGCTTAATACGGAGAACTTAAACATTTTCAGAAAGGGTGTTTTTAATGGAGAACACAAAAACAAAGATCGTATCCGTGGCAAATCAGAAAGGCGGAGTTGCCAAAACAACATCGGCATTCAATATTGCCGCTATTCTTGCACAGCGAGAGAAAAGAGTCCTTATGATAGACCTTGACCCTCAGAGCAGTTTGTCGGTATCGTGCATGAAGTACGAATATGACCCTGACGATATCACTATCACTGAGCTTATGTCATCTATCATAAATAAGAAAACCGTTGATTTCAAGACGGCTGTACACCACAACGAGCCGAACAACATTGACTATATTCCTGCGACTATAACACTTTCAGGAATTGAAGTTGACCTGTGTAGAACACGCTGCTGTGAAATGGTGCTGAAGCGTGTCATTAGTAATTACATCGGCTGCTATGACTACATCATCATAGATTGCCCTCCGTCACTGAGCAACTTGCTCTACAATGCGCTTTCCGCCGCAGATATGGTCTTGATACCTGTGCTTGCTCAGGAAATGGCATTGAGCGGAATACCGCTTCTTCTTGACAGCATTGACGATATCCATGAGTATGCTAACCCTGACCTTGAAATACTCGGAGTATTCGCAACATGGACAGAGAAAAACAACACAATGTCAGCTGAAGTAATTGAGTCAATAAAAGCCGCATTCAATGATAAATACCTTGGCAGCATAAGCAAGTCAAAAGCAGCTCAGGACAGCAGCCGTGAGGGCATCGCCCTTTGCAACTATAAAATCAGCAGCACAAATAAATACAAGAATATGCTCGCAGACGAGTATCGTGTAATAGCTGACAAAATAGAGTGTGTCACGGTGACACACTAAGGAGGTTTCAATATGATAGATATAAAACGCTCCGCTAATCGTCCAAGAGCTAACTTCTCGAATAACTTTGAGGAGCTTCTCATGGATAAGCAAAAGGTGGTTTCACTGCCTATGTCAAAAATTGAGCCTTTCAGCTTTAATGGTGATCCACAGCCCTTTGCAATAGATGAAAATGAGATATCTGCACTTGCTGACTCTATTTCAAAGTGTGGACTTATCACACCGATAATAGTTCGCAGCATTAGCAGCAACAGCTATCAGATACTCAGCGGTCATAAAAGATACGCCGCCTGCAAAAAGCTTATGTACCTTGACATTGACGCCGTTGTTATCGAAGTCACTGATGATAACGTGGCTTTCGATATAGTCTGCCAGGCAAACATTCAGCGAAAAGAGCCACGTCCAAGCGAGCTTTCAAAAATGTTCAATACATACTTAAGTCTGAGGAAAAATGTTTCAGCAGACCTGACAGTAAATGAGATAAGCAATATGTTCGGTATATCCAGAAAAACCATTTACCGCTATGCAAATATCTCAAATCTTGATAATGGGTTAGCAGAGCTTATAGACAGCAAATCTATTCAGATAAAGTTCATTGAGCCGCTTGCAAAGCTCAGTTCTGAGCAACAGAAAGCCATAGCAGACTATTACAATTATGACGAACGGCTCAGTTCAAAAGAGCTGACATTGGTTATAGAGCAAATGACAGACAACGGAAGCAGTGATATCTATGATATCATAAAAGCTATAAGAAATCTGTCTGAAAAGAAAAAAGAGCCATACAAGAACAGCTTATACAATGAGATGTATATCAAAAAGCCGTTATGTATGCAGAACATGACCGAGAGTGAGCTTGACAAGATAATGTATGAGCTGCTTGATAAATATCTTGAAAACAATTTCAAGAGTACAAAAAAAGTTACCACAAACGAAAAATAATATGATATAATCATAGCACAGGAGGAAAAGTAATGAACATGACGTTCAAAATAGACATAGACCGCAGAAAAGTTGAAGCTATCCGCTGCTATATGCCAGACGGAAACATCGAAGAGTTGCTCAATGAGGAGATAACCAAAGCCGCAGAAAATGTTGTGAACAGGCTTTACAGCAAGACCGTGCCGAAAAAGGTTCAGGAATATCTCAGAAAATCAGCGGAGATTAAAACTGATAGCAAGAAAAAGACGGAGCAAGTCAATGAGTAGCGGTGTCATAAAAACATTTGGCAGCAATCATCAAACCGCTTTATATATGGCTAAAGACAAACGGCTGTATGAGATAGTATCAATAGACAATGATTGTGCTGTGATGGCGGCATTTAATGATACGTTTGCGGTGGCTGCGAAGCCGTTTCTTGATGAAGTAAACAATGTAATAGACTATTCGAGCATTGAATACTTTGACCGCATATCACAGGCAAAAAGCTACAGTGATAGACTTCACAAGTGCTTTGACAGCTGCTCCAAAGCAGAAGAAAACATCAAAGAACAATGTGTCACGGTGACACACTCAGATAACATCACTCAAAAACATAAAAGTTTGTAATTGAAAGAGGAGGACCATTATGAACGAAAACAGGAATTTTAACGAAGATTTTGAAATCGAGCAGGCAGGACCAGAAGATGTTGGCTGCGATCTTTTTGAGTATGAGCTTACTCCAGAGGGTACATACGTCCCGAAGATAGCATACACAAGTGACCCCGAAGAAGAAAAGCTTCTCAAAAAGCCTATCCGCAGATGGGGACGTGCATGGATGAAATGGATGGAAGCAGAATACCCAGCAGACGTTGACATTCTCGTGTGCGAATGCCGTTGGCAGATCATTCCGAGAGAAATAGATATCGAAGCTGAGGAGAGGTTTAACGAGCTTGACGAGATCTACAGAAAAGATCACCCACGTCCTACAGAGTTCAATGCTATACGCAAGTGGGAAAAGGAAAGGCTTATGACGCTCGAACATCAGGTCATGGAGGAGATCGTTTATAAGCGCAGAGAATGAAAAATTTCTCCAGTGTGTCACCGTGACACAAAAGTATATAAAAAAGATATCCACTTTATTGACATTGGCTCAAAAATCTGATAAAATAAAGGTGAAAAGAGAATGATAATAACTGATGAAAAGCTAAAAGGGTCCATTGAGGATAAAATGGCTATCGCTGACAGCTTTAACCTTATGGACGATGACTTCTTTGCCGTGGTAATGCGTGACAAAGCTGCATGTTCATATACACTAAGCAGACTTCTTGACAAAAAGCTCAATGTCATTAAAGTTGATACGCAATATGCCATAAGAAATTACAACGGACATTCGGTAGTGCTTGACGCACTTGCCGAGGACGAGGAGCATAAGCTATATAACATAGAAGTTCAGGTCAAAAACAAAGATTATCACCCCAAAAGGGTAAGATACTATCAGGCAAGTCTTGATACTCTGTTTCTTGAGAAAAATCAGAATTACAAAGAGCTGCCTGAGTTGTATCTGATATTTATTTCGGCTACTGACTGGCTGAAAGGCGGCAAATGCAAATACACGGTTCGCCGAATGGTCGATGAAACACATCAGAAAATTGACAACGGCGTACACGAATATTACTTTAATGCAGCAGTTGATGACGGCAGCTCTCTTGCCAAGCTACTGCAATATCTAAAGAACAGCAGTGCTGACAACAGCTCTTTCGGAGAGCTGTCAAAGGCAGTATACAACCACAAAAGAACAGCGAAAGGAGCGGATAGTATGTGTGAGGCTGTTGAAAACTATGGATATAGGAAAGAGGCTGAGGGCAGAGCTGAAGGCAGAGCCTACGAAATAATCGCTCTTATGTTGGAAACTGGAGCAGACGATGAAGCGATAATTGCAAGGTTGATGTCACGGCTTGAGATTTCCAAAGAAAGAGCTATAGAATACTATAACGCTTACAAGAAGCAAGAGGGTAAAGCTGAAAAGTAATTTTGTCCGTGGACAAAGCAGAACAGAATATGATTATAAGGACACTTGAATTTCAGGTGTCCTTTTTTGTTGACAAATGTCACTTTAAATGATAAAATGGGAGAATGAGGAATGATTTGGTATACTATATTTATAATCATATTTCTGTTTGGAATATTGTACATTTCAAATAACAAGAAGAACAGCAGCGAATTAGTAACATCTATTATTGATAAGTTTTGCTTACTAGCATTATATGTTATATCAACAAAACTTACTAAGCGGCTTATTCCCCAACTGACGGTTACCTTATTAATGGATATATATATTGTTCTGAGGGAAAAATACTGCAGTCCTTTATCTAAGACACAGAAAATAATTTTATTGAGTATAACCAATTTTCTTTTAATTTTTCTATGTTGGAAGTGGATTTATGAACTTACTTAAAACTACATTCGAATACAAACGTAAGGACACTTGAGTTTCAGGTGTCCTTTTTTGTTGACAAAAGTCACTTTAAATGATAAAATGGGAGGAAACAATGAATGATAAGGTGAAGAAGAAAATGAAACCAAGGATATTTATTAGTTCAACATTTTATGATCTAAAATACATAAGAGAAGAACTTATGAGATTTATAGTTAGTAAAAATTATGAGCCAATATTATTTGAAAATGGAAATATTGGCTATACACCCAATAGAGCGTTGGATATTTCCTGCTATGAAGCAATGAAAAATTCAGACATGGCTATTTTGATAATAGGTGGCAAATATGGATCTCCATCGACAACTGATAACAACGAATTTGAAGAATATGTTTCTGTCACAAGGAAAGAATTCAGATCAGCAAATGAGAGCAAAATTCCTATATACACCTTTGTTGACAGCAAAGTATTTACCGAATATGAACTATATGAGCGAAATATAAATGAGTCTGAAGCGATATTAAACATTAAGTTCAATAATGCTGATAACATTAATATCTTTAAGTTTATAAATGAAATAAAAATTTTAGGATTACCAATGTTTCAGTTTTTGACAATAAATGATATAGAACACATACTGAACGAGCAATGGGCTGATCTCATGAAAAAATATCTCACCCAGCTTCGTGAACAGAAAACGGCAGAAACGCTGCAAGATATATTGGAAAAGCTGGAGAACACTATTGGCGGAATTGATAATAAGGTCACTTTAGTAAGCAATAAATTGTATGATGGCAAACACGATGATTTCGACAATGAGCTTACAGTATTAACATTAAGCAACAGGATAAAAGCAAACATTAGAATATTTGAAAATAAAAGTTATAGCAAAGAAGAAAACATTAAAATGTTATTCGATGCATTGATATATGCTTTTTCTTTCATTTCAAAAGTCAAAGACATTTCAAGCAAAGAGTTTTCTGATATAATAGACAATTCTCTAAAACATAAGAATATACAATTCTGCAACCTGAATCATGATTTGCGTCGAAATGCCGACCTCTTTAATGCTGTTGCTAATAATACTAAGCTATATAATGATGTGTTATCTAAGTTAATGGAGAATTATGACGTTCTCGTCCGACAGTAAACCAAAAGTTAAACTTAATACAAACGTAAGGACACTTGAAATCTCAGGTGTCCTTTTTTTATAAAAAGGAGTAATTAGACCATGGAAAGAATATTTTACATTTCACTGGGTGCAAGTCTTTGTATAACAGGAATTTGGGCAATAATCAGAGAATTTATTCCTGAGAAATACAGACTTTTCAAGAAAGGCAGGAAAGAAAAATGATTTTTCAAGATGGAGAACACGAGGAACTGTTTAATAAGTTGTGCAAGAAAATGCCCTATCTTGACGGCTATCACTTGTCACTTGCTTATCTCCTCACGATGGACGCTGTTTTGCGTAATCATATTGGCGCACTATATGACGTAAAAAAAGATGTTATTATTTTCGAGGGTTTGAACAAGCCTTTTCAGACAAGCACAAGCAGAAAAACAACACGCTTGGCATTCAACCTTTGGGACGGCTCAGTGTATGACTCAGATCCTCCTGAAACATATATCAACGAGGACGGCGAGAAAGTATATATTCCGAGCGAGTATTATGCGCCTGACAATATCTTTAACTGCACCTATGCGCCATACTATATGGAAGCGCTCAAGATGAGATTCGAGATTTTTATGTAAGTAATGAAGGTAATGATATGAAAGCTAAGAACTATTGTCCTGAATTTGAAGAATACAAAACCATACGTCAGTGGGCGCTCTTAGGACAGCTACCGAAAAAGGACGCTAAAGGCGTTGAGCTTTGGGCAAATAGGAATTGTCAAGCCTCATATGTGTACTATAGCCCTGATGAGGTAGATCCTGCAACAGAAAAAGAGTTGCAGGATTTTTTTCAGCCTGAGAGGGACAGAAAAAATAAGCTGGCAAGACTTAACCGCAAGTGGCGTAAAGAAGCCGAGGAAAAGAAACGCCAAGAGGAGCAGAAAAAGATTTTTGACGAAGCGGTTGAAGCTGCCTTATTGCCTTATAGAAAATTGATATGGAGATTAACCGAGAAAACGAAAGAGCTTTATCCGAAAAAAGAGTATCCACAGGCAATTGTTATAGACACCGAAACCACAGGACTTGACCCTTTTCATGATGAGCTATTGCAGGTATCTATCATTGATGAGGAAGGAAACGTTCTTTTTGACAGCTACTTCAAGCCACTCAAGCACAAAGAATGGTCAAAAGCAGAAAGTGTTAATCATATCTCGCCTAAAATGGTAGCGGATGCACCATATATAAACGAGAAAGCCGCTGAACTATATGCGATATTATCGCAGGCACATTGGATAATCGGCTATAACGTTGATTTTGATTTGAGATTTCTCATGGGAAGCGATATCATAACAGATGAGGAGTACAATGCATTTCGTACTGAAGATGTGATGATACAATTTGCTGAAATTTACGGTGAATACAGTGTGTATCATGAGGATTATAAATGGCAGAAACTCACAACAGCGGCAGCGTACTATGATTATGATTGGAACGTGAAAGGAATTGAAGCACATAATAGCCTTGCGGATTGTTTTGCAACATTGTTTGTTTATCATAAAATACTTAGTGAAGAATAGCAGATAATTGACACATGATGAATAATATGGTAGAATGGAGTGTGTGCGATGTTACTCAATACATCTCAGTTAAAAGAGCTGTATAACAGATATGACAAGAAAAATAGTTCACTCATATCGATACCATTCTCAGCAATATCTGATGAGCCGTTAAAATTTTATAAATGGTATGCAGCTCTATTTCAAATCGAACTAAACGTCAAAGCGTTTGCTGATGTTGACAGCAAACAGATCATAATATATAAAGGATATCATCAATGCGATAAATGCTCAAAATTAAACAGCAATATTTGACATCACAAATCAATTGTGATATAATCTAGTTTGGAAAAGGTAAACTTAAACGGTAGGCGGTGTCCTCCCACACGGAATGGTCTGAATATTGTCAGCCGAAAGGCTCAGGCAAAATAGGATATTCGGGAGGTGATAGAATGGACTTAGCTTTCTTTGTCTTGACTATCGTGCTGATTGTCGCTCTCAACGAGCTGATAAAAAGCATAAAAAAATAACCGCCCTCGACCAAAAGTTGCGGTTATTTTTTACATAATCAAAAACTGAGGACAACCGTCTATACGGTTTACCTTTTCTATATATAAGTATACATCACTTTAAGATATATGTCAAGTCTAAAAAAGGAGGAAAACCATATGAAGAACACAATGAAAGCCATAGCCGCCTTGATAATCAGTGCGACAATGATAAGCATAACCGCCTGCGGCAACACAGACAACACATCATCAGCCCCTCCAAAGGCAACCACAACGGCTTCAAGCACAGAAGCTTCGGCAACTACCACAACGGAAGCCACACTGACCTCTCAGAGTGAGGAAACAGCTTCCCTTTCGGCTACCACAACGGGAACGTCTGCAAGCACAAAAAGCACAAGCAGTTCTAAATCTTCGACTGCTCCAAAGAACACCGCAAAGGCGAACAGCTCTAAGGCAAGCAACGGCGGAACAGTAAATAACGGCGGTCAGAGCTATAGCCACAGCACCGCAAACAACGGCTCAGGCAACAACAGCTACAGCAATAACAATAACAACAGCTATCAGCCTCAGCAGACGGAACGTCAGACAGAAAGACAGACAGAACGTCAGACAACGACTACAAGACAGACAACAACGGCAAAGAAAACGCAAGCTCCGAAGCCAAAGCCGACTACAACTACAACTGCTAAACCAAAGTTTAAGCTGACACAGAATGATATAGACAGAGTGGTTAAGGAACTTCAACAATATAGTAATGAAACTTGTGACTTTGACGCTATCTTCTATACAGAGCAGGAAATGTGGGATAACATAGCCACAAGAAATCTTGACAATTCATCGTGGGGTACTCCTTACACAGTATTGCCTGACACATATTCATCATGTGACGAACTATATGGTGTTGTAAAAGGCGGTATTAAAGATTTGTATGGGCGAATAGGTAATGACCAAGCTCACATAGTTGTGTATCAGCAATGGCACGGCGATGGCTCAGCAATAAACTCAGGTGGAAAGCCTGCATGGGAAATATACCTCCTTTACTGATATAAAATAAACTGAATAGAGTTTAAAAGCAATTCGATTTTCTTTCGGATTGCTTTTTTTATTGCGGAAATTCAAGTCCTATGGGCTTTTTAGATAGATAAAAAATTTTTAGGAGGAAAACAAATGAAAAAGAAAAGTCTTTTCAAACGTCTGAGCAGTGCTGCAATGGCTCTCCTGCTCAGCTTGTCGGCATTAACGCAGGGCATAACAGCCTCAGCGTTCTCCGATACCAACAAGGCAAGTCAGCAGTGGCTTAACGAATGGAGCTATGACTTCAGAGGTTCGGGTCTGCCTAACGGCTATGACATTGAAACAGGCAAGTCAAATGACACCCACTTCACAGGCTATTGGGCAAGCTCAGTGCCGTATTTCTCAACATCAGACGGCAGCTATGCTTATTGTATCAACTTTGACAAGCAGCATACAAGCGGAACAACATCTAAGCAGGAAAAACTTGAGGACTATGTGAAAAAAGCATATGTGCCTGACGCAATGAGAAGGCAAATAAAAGAGTTTACCATTTACAGCTACAAGGGCAAAACTCAGTACGGCTACTCAAAAGACACAGAGATATGTGCTTCAAGCATAATGGCTCAGGCTGTTTCGGCAAGATATTATGATGAGTCTACAACCGGACTTTCAAGCAACGAAACAAAGTTGCTAAACGCCTACAGCTATAACGGAAGTAATGCAAGCAGTCATCATAAGGAATTGGTTGACTGCTACAAAAAGATGAAAGCTGAAATGCTTTCGCACTATGATGTACCAAGCGGAACATCAAAGGCGTCTTACGGCAAGCCGCTCGACAAAGCTTCATATCCTGCAAAATATGATGTCAAGACAGGCAAGTGGACAGCAAAGCTCAAGCTTGACAGCCTTTCACAGTTCTCAGTTTCAAAGCCGAACTCAGTGACTGTTACACGTTCAGGCTCAGATATGACTATCACAGCAGACAATGAGAAAGATCTGAAAAACGTTGTTTTCACGCTCACAAAGACAAAGGGCAAGTATGTTGAACACATAGACGAGTGTTCACCTCTTATCCTTTCGGGCGGCTCAGACGTTCAGGAAATGGTGGTTTCCTGCTATGAGGACAAAGACCCTGTAAAGGCTTATCTGAAAATAACAACACCAATAGGTTCAGCTCACCTTGACAAGAGCTTCACAGACTATTTCGACAACAAGCAGACAGGCACAGCGGATATGTACAAAGCCGTTAAGTTCCAACTTGTCTGCAAAATCGGTGACAGCTACAAGTTTGTAAAGGCAACTGGAAAGGACGGAAGCTACAGCTTCACTGACCTCGCTTCACAGGCTACAGACCTTACGCCAAACAATAAGGGTGATATTGATGTAACAGGTCTGCCAGAGGGCGATTATGAGTGGAGAGAAATATCCACGGCAGACGGATATATGATTTCATCAAAGAAAGCTATCACTGTTACCGCTGACAAGACGGCTAAAACGGAGTTCGTCAACAAGGCTTCTGCTCCTGACAAGGGCAAGATAACAATTCACAAGCGTGACGCTGAAACAAGAGCTGACCTCGAAGGCGCAAAGTTTGAAGTGGCAGCAGCCGAGGATATCTACGTTGGCAATGGCTATTGTATCTATCCGAAAGGAACAGTTATCGACACCATAACCACAGGCACAGACGGCATAGCTGAAACAACAAAGGCTATCTACAAGGGCTACAGCTACACTGTAACTGAGATACAGCCACCAAAGGGCTATTCAATTTCTGACGAGCCTACACAGACTATCAAGCTTGTTGAACAGCAGGCGGAGTTCGTTGTAGATTTTGAAAACGAGCAAAACACTATTCCTTTTGAGATAACAAAGACTGACATTTCAACAGGTGAGCTTATCCCTGATTGCACCTTTGAAATTCTTAATGAAAATAAAGAACAGGTCATCACAGGAACAACGGACGAGAACGGCATTGCACATTTTCAACTCGCCATAGGCAAATATTTCTATCGTGAGATTTCAGCACCTGATATCTATGAAATTGACGATACTCCTTATCCGTTCGAAATAACAGAAAACGATGATATCGTCAAGGCTGAAATGACAAACAAGAAGAAAAGTGGCTCTATCAAGGTCACAAAGACAACAACAGGAAATCTCAATATCGAGGGCATTAAGTTCTTTGCAACAGGCATTTCAGACACTAACAAGGACTTGAAGTTTGAAGCGACAACAAATGAAAATGGCGTAGCAATGTTTGATAAGCTTGTTATCGGCAAGTATGTCATCACAGAGGACGGCTCTACAGTGCCTGCGGCTTACCTCACTGCTGATGAGCAGGAAGTAACAGTTGAATACAACGAAACAGCAGAGGTTTCTTTCGAAAACGAGGAAAAGACAGGCTCTATCAAGGTTCAGAAAAGGACTGAGGGTCAGAAGAATGTTGAGGGTATCACATTCTATCTGAAGGGTACATCAGACAGCGGCAGAGAGATAAACATTCCTGCGACTACCGATAAAGACGGCGTAGCAGTTTTTGAGAACGTACCGATAGGTACATACAGTATCATCGAGGACGAAGAAACAGTGCCATACGGCTATCTCGTTGCCGATGAAAAAGAGGTCACTGTTATCTACTCAGAAACTGTTGACGCAGAAATAATCAACAACGAGCAGACAGGTACTATCAAGGTACACAAGAGAACAGAGGGTGATCTGAATATTTCAGGTATAACCTTCTATCTGAAGGGAACATCAGACAGCGGACGTGAGATAAACATTCCTGCAACTACCGATAAAGACGGCGTAGCTGTCTTTGAAAACGTACCGGTAGGCACATACATGGTTATCGAAGACGAAAAAACAGTTCCATACGGCTATCTTGTTGCTGCCGAAAAAGAGGTCACAATAACATATGCTGAAACTGTTGATACTGATATACTCAACGAGGAGCAGACAGGAACAATACAGATTCATAAGAAAACCGCCGATATGTCTAACGTTGAGGGTATCAGATTTATTCTTTCGGGCATTTCCGATACAGGTCGAGAGATAAACATTCCTGCGATCACCGACAAGGACGGACTTGCGAAGTTTGAGGGCGTTCCAGTTGGTACATACACTATCACAGAGGACGGCTCTACAGTGCCATACGGCTATTTGGTGGCTGACTCCAAACAGGTGACAGTGGCATATGCACAGACTGTTGACACAGATATGGTAAATGAGAAAGCTCCTGATACGCCGAACACAGGCGTAACGGACAATGACACAGACGGTAGAACAGCACTGTGCAGCGTGGCTATCATTCTCGCAGGAGCTGCGGTCCTGATGTTCAGCCGAAAGAAAAAGGAAAGATAATTGATGCTGTCTGAAAAAGATAGCTAAAGGGGATCAATTTATCTATACATGAAGAAAGCCCCTGCAACTGGGCAGGGGCTGGGAGGTAGTAATATGAATAATGAAAATGAACTCCATGATGTAACTTTTAAAATCAGGTATCCTAGCAAAAAGGAAAAAATTTTATATGCGGTAAAGTCCATTTTAATAGATGAGTTGAATATTCTTGTTCAAAGTATTATCACAGCTGCAACATTATGCTTTCTTGCTGAAAACGGATGGTCTATATCTCAAAAAAACAATGTATTAATAGTACTTCTATTCGTTGTATTTTTCATTTCACAAATATTGATGTGTTTAAGAGTTTTAACAGGAAAATACACCTTAAAAGAAATTATAATTAGAGAAGTAAAAGAATGAGCATATTTAAAAGATTGGAAAATCACTATAAAGTAAGAGCTACTTGACATATCATGCGGCTAATGAGCATGAACAGCTGCTGTTATTTTATCCAAATTATAAAAGCACAAAGATATACATCATACATAAAAGTGATGATTCTAAGTGTTTTGAACTTGGTTGCCTTGAAAAAGGTGATGATGAAAAGTTAGGTGTTCCGTTCTATGACGTTTGTGATAACAACTTTGATAAAATGATAGCAAAAATGAAAGGTGTAGATAAGGTAGCTGAGGACTACAGGTTTACAATCTTTTATGACCCTGACTCAGATACTTATTGGATAGACAATTCATTGCAGTTGTTTTTTGAAAATCAAGAAGCTGTCATCGCCACATATTTGAAAGATAATGGGTATGAATTAATTGAAGTATAGCATATTTATTTACAAATTGCAAGCAGTTAAAATAGAAAAAAGCCCCTGCAACTGGGCAGGGGCTGGGGAGGTAAAGACTATGAGTATTTCTGATTTAGTTCTCGACTATACAATGTCATTTGCGTCATGGTGGGTGATTTGGGAATTATGGACTGGTGATCCTCTATATGCTTGGCGAAGGCAAATTAAATTCATGAAAAATATAAAGAGTAATATCCAAAATAGGATAAAACATTTTAGATAAAAAGGATGACACTACAGGTAATACTGCAGATATACAAAGATGTTTTATGTCACTTTTATGCACAAACTTCAAAAAATATATTGAACTAATGTATATTAGCAAGAGAGAAATTATGTAGTATGCATAAATAAATACAATTAATAAATTTTGTTTAAGAAAACCATACAATGATCTATCGGTAGTCATAGTGCTTAATGCATTTACAAATCTTGCATTTATGTATTCAAAGCTTTCACAGTTTATTATTAGATCTGCATCTTTAAATGGATTATAGCAACAGGCTACACCTACAACATTGGCTACTATAGTCAAAAGAGCATATATCAATATCTTATACCATTTTTCGACATATAACCTATGTCCGTTTTCGTAAATAATGTTATAATCAACGCAGCAGCAACTCAGAGCAATAATAATTTGAAATACTATTGCGGCTACTCTGATATAATAATTGTAATTATAAAATAGGACGAGTATTGGTCTAATAAATGTGAAAATAAGAACTATCAATATTAGATACGCAAGTGAACGATATTGCTTTTTGTTCCTAATTAAATCTATAAAACACACACTACTTGTAACAAAACTTATGATAAACATAACATTTTTTATCATAAAATACACCTCGAGGTAAATGAAATGAAAATATTATACTATCTTTGGGCTGCATTTAATATATATAATTTTATCCATTTGATAATTTACAAACACAAGCATAAAAAATAGCTACATTAGAATTATATCACAAAATATGCTAAGTTGCAATAATAGGCACATACACCTAACACAGGTGTAACAGACAGCGACACAGACGGCAGAACAGCACTTGGCAGCATTGCGATAATTCTCGCAGGCACTGCATTTTTTATGTTCAGCAGAAAAAAAGAAAGATAATTGATGCTGTCTGAAAAAAGACAGCTAAAGGGGATCAATTTATCTATACATGAAAAAAGCCCCTGCAACAGGGCAGGGGCTGGGGAGGTAATGCTTGATGAAGATCAGGATCAATAGGTCTTGCAGAAAACGCCGTCAAGATCGCTACAACGGTATGGGACGCTGCCTTTGTATTGAGCCAAAGCGTTTATGCAATGAAAGCAAAAAGCTGATAGTTGTTGACCCTATGTCTAATGTCATAGTCGTGACAAAGGAAAAAGATTATGGAGCTAAAAATGAATGAGTATAGATACTTTATAGCAGACGATAACAAAACAGGAACTCTGATTTGCAGTAATGAAATAAAGGGCGAAGATATGCTGCTTCTTGTCGGATACGTTATCTACTTTTATAATGCAGCGTCCGTTGATGATATCGTAGACAAACTTGTAACCATGTATGGCTTTAGTGTCAGGAAAGAACATATTACAGCTTTTGACCTCAACACTAATCCTGATACACCTTATACATACTATGACCTTATCGATGAGGGCGGCTATTGTGAAAGTGATGGATATATGTACTCCGATATTGACAGAATAAAGAAACATTTTTCAGGAGAAAAATCGCAGAAGATGTTACGCACTATCGGTCGATTTAATGCTAAGAAAGGATGAGATTCTTGTCAAATTATAAGCAATTAAGGTTTACCATTTCAAGAAATGGTGACAAGGCAAAAACTGTTCTCAAAACTTCATACGATATTGTAAGTTTACCATACTTGCTAACATATGTTATGGGACTCTTTTTTGAGGAATATGCGAACGAAGGCGTTGGCTTTAGCACAAGTGAGCTTACTAATATGCTTTTGACTATGTACCCAAAAGATTTTGCGGTATCAGCGGAACAGGCGGAACTTGTTCTTGATGATTTAGAAATATGGGAAAGAAACTGCAGTTCATATGATATCATAAGAACAATAGGCGTTTTTAAGCCAAGAAAATTAAATTACTTTGAACAGCTATTTTGTGAATTAAAGAAACACTTCAAGCAGAATGGGTTTCATGCCGTGTATGCCGAAACAAATGAAGAAAGCCTGATTATTTTTTACAGACCCCAAAGTAATCAAAGAGTATTCGGAATACGAAGAAACTGTTATTCAAAAAATGGCAATAGCATAGAAATTGGTCTTTTAATAAATGAAAACACATTTTTGTGGTTTAAGACAGCAGCTATCGTTTCCTATAAAAAAAATTTAAAATCGATATTCAATGATGTGATACAGGAAATAAATAAAATCACTATTGATGAAAAAGCATTGCCACAAGATATTTTTCTTAATCCTTATGTGGCGTGTTTGGAGTATCTAAGCAAATATGGGTATTCAATAAAAACTATAGAATGGGAGTAAAAGCAATGAAAAAACTCAAAAAACATTTCTTCTCAAAGCTTGCAAAACTACGTAAAAGGAATAGTGATAGACCACAGATGTATAACTTGAAGGGAATATCTTCTGACGGAAAAGTTGTGGAGTTCCCGTATATTTCTGCTGATAAATGTGGAGTAATCAATATAAAAGGACTTCCTGTTGGAACATATAAGTTCACCGAAGTTATAAATGACACACAGCAATAATAATCGCAAACACGAGCGTGTGAAGAAATTCATACGCTCTTTTATTATATAAAAATTATGGAGAATATTCAAATGAAAAAGCTAATCAAGCGTAATTTCTACAACATCACTTTTATTATCGCAAATGCAGTCAACTCGATAATTGTTGTCAATAACAAAGCAGATTGGTCAATTCCGTCAGAGTATATTAAGGCAAGAATACTACCGATTATGATACTTCCTGCACTTATGGGATTGATCTTTATATTAGCTGAAAAGAGAAAAGAATAAGGAGCTTTTGGAACGGCTGCTGTGATGTTCAGCCGAAAGCGAAAAGAAAGGTAATTGATACTGTCTGAAAAGGCAGTAAAAAAGGGATCAATTTATCATACATAAAGAAAGCGCCTGCAACGGGGCAGGCGCTGGGAGGTAGAGTGCTAGCAATCCTTGTATATATAATATTCGTAAACTTTCTCTACAATAAAAGGTGTATATGAAATCAAAAAGAAAATCAGTTGATACCACAAAATTTGAGCAATCACATACTCCAAAGCATAGTCAATACTTGTGTGGATTGACATAATAACAGTTAATAAATAAAGAACTGCAACATAAGGTAATATCATATTTTCTATATCATATGTGTTCTTTATAAGACTTTTATGTTTGTACAGCAAATTTTTGTCTGTAACATTTGATTGATGTATATCTATTGTGAAAAGCAGAGAATACAAGCTTTCAAGAAAAATGCCAAGACAAATCAAAACAACAATTATGGCATAGTTATATTGTATACAGATTTTTATAATGTCATACGAATTGTCATTACTAAACAAAAATTTATCAAGGTTCAGCTTGAAATCTCTATCAATTAAGCAAAGCTGCAACGCTAAAGATATGACAATAATATATATACCATTCTTTTTAGGAACACCGAAAATACTTTTTATTAAATCAATCATCTTTATCACCACCTTTCACTTATAAAGTATAAATGTTATAGACAAATCGGTCAAGAGGTATTTATGAAACACAACTATGAATTTGTAAATTTCAAGCTATTAATGCTTTCGCTGTTTGTATTTGCAGGCATTATCACTGGTATCAGGGTAGTGTTTGAAACAAACTTGGAAATGCAAATTAAAATATTCATTTCTTGGTTCTTTGTTAAAGCACTGATAATACTTGCAAATATAAAGTACATAAAAAAATGCTTTCATAAGCTGTCCGTAAATGGTGATAGCTGTTTCAGCCAAATTGAGATGTTACGCAATACATATATAATAGGGTGTGCTGTTACTGCTATAGTGTTATTAGTCTTTTGCAAAATATAAGAAAACGAGGAGGTATAAAATATGATAAAACTAAGAATACAGGGTTTACCCGATGAGGTCGAGAAGTTTTCCGAACAGCTGAAAAAGGACGGCTATCACTTTTTGATGGAGAGTGATGACTATCCTAACAGAAATTCGGAGTATGTAAGAAGATATGTGGAGGTAATGCTTGATGAAGATCAGGATCAATAGGGCTTGCAGAAAACGCCGTCAAGACCGCCGCAGTGGTATGGGACGCTGCCTTTGTATTGAGCCAAAGCGTTTATGCAATGAAAGCAAAAAGCTGATAGTTGTTGACCCTATGTCTAATGTCATAGTCGTGACAAAGGAAAAAGATTATGGAGCTAAAAATGAATGAATATAGATACTTTATAGCAGACGATAATAAAACAGGAACTCTGATTTGCAGTAATGAAATAAAAGGCGAAGATATGCTGCTTCTTGTAGGATACGTTATCTACTTTTACAATGCAGCGTCCGTTGATGATATCGTAGACAAGCTTGTAACCATGTATGGCTTTAGTGTCAGGAAGGAACATATTACAGCTTTTGACCTCAACACTAATCCTGATACACCTTATACATACTATGACCTTATTGATGAGGGCTGCTATTGTGAAAGTGATGGATATATGTACACCGATATTGACAGAATAAAGAAACATTTTTCAGGAGAAAAATCACAGAAGATGTTACGCACTATCAGTCGATTTTCCAAAAGAACATTTTCCTAGAATCTGTTAGTATACAGTTGTAATATATTTTATCGTCAGAAACAAGTTTGTTTGACACACTATGATTAGTTGAATAGTAATAAATGTTTAAGAAAAACACAATCAAATTTTATTCTTTATGAATTTCTTAAACACAAACAAATAGATCACTAAAACAGATGGAAATATTAAAAATAATAGCTGATATTCCCAAAAATGCGAAAGCAGGTAATGAACTATATATTGGTAATTCTTATGAAATGACACAATCATCACGAGAAAACATAACATTTTAATTGCATTAACTAGACGGTATCTAGTAACCTTTTTGTACGGTTTTAAATCAAAACACACAATGGATTTGTCATATATAGTCATATCAATATTATGTTTACGTGATATTGAAATAATTATATCACTAACGTGCAAGAAAAACCACCAGCAGAATAATAGCCATGTAATCAAGTATACAAGAACTGTCAAGCCCATAAGAATTGGATATACCCTTGCGTCCTTAAAAATTACCGGATCAAGCATTGATTTTAAATCATTGTCAAATGAACACATTAATAATGCTAACAATACAAAAATCGATAATTTATAATTGTTGTAAATATTATTTATGATATCTTTTATAACGTCCATTATAAATACGCCTCCTTTCATCTATAAAGTATAAATATTATAAATTGAAAGGTCAATACAATATTTTTTACAAAGTTATAAACTTACACATACATAAGTGTGTCACAGTGACACACAACTTAAAATTGCAAACACGAGCGTGTGAAGAAATTCATACGCTCTTTTTATATACGAAAGGAGAAACACCATGAATACTGAAACGCCAAAGAAAAGCAAATTTGATATTTTGGAAGAGATAATGATAAACTTTCAAAATGATTACGAAGCAGATAATGCTCAGACCCATTGGGTGAAAACCTACAAAGAGCAGAAAGAGCGATTAATTCAGCTTCAAGAGGAAGAATATGAACTGCAAGCGAATGTAATTGATGACGCTCACGATCTGGGTTTTGTTGAAGGAGTAAGATATGCTCTCAACATCATGGATATGACAGACGCAGGAAAGAATAAGGAGCTTTTGGAACGGCTCTTAAATATTCTTGAAAAATAAAAGAGGGGGAACTTAAATGGATAAGCACGATAAGTATGAAGTTGTAAAACAAGCCTGGTTTGAAATCAATGAGCATCTCAGAAACAATAAGCAGGATTACATTGAGTATCTCAAATTTTCCTCAAAAATGTATAAGCAGCCGTATTCAGACGCTGTGTTAGTATTCCAGCAGGATAGGAATGCAACAAAGATCGCTGAGTATAAGAAATGGGGACGACTGGGGCGATATGTAAGACGTGGTTCTCACGGCGTTGCTGTTTTTGGCAAAAATCACACTTGCAGATATTTATATGACGTCACTCAGACAGGCGGCAAAGAGTTGCCTGAGATGTGGACACTTACTGACCGCAATACAACTGAGCTACTCAATACGCTTAATAACCGATACAATATAAACGCAGGATCGGTCAAAGAATGTATCGAAGCAATGACAGCAAACAGTATTAATTCTGCGCCTATTGCTGAGTCAGTACAAAATGCAATATCTCAAATGGGACTTGACACAAAACAGGCTGAGGTATACCGCCATTCACTGGATTCTGTGGTGCAGTTCGTTGTTTCTCAAAGATGTAATCTTTCAGGTAAAATAAATCTGCACGCCGATGTTGATGTAAGCGCTCTTGACCTTATCAAAAATGCAAGAGATATGATTCTTTTCAGCAGAGCTGTTCAGCACGCTGCCAAAGACACGCTGTTTGAAATTGAAAAAGAAGTTATCGCAATTGACCACAAAAACGAAGCTCTTGACAATGCCAAAACCGCAAAGCAAGAAAGCACATCGGATAGGGTTGATGATATACTCCAAGACCTTATAAAGCTTAAGTTTTCGCAAGAACAGATACTTGCATTAAAACAGGCTGTGGTGGCAGCTGCACAAAATGGTGAACATAACATACGGCATTGGGTAAGCGTCCGATATTCGCCCGACGAACTGCGGCATATATCATCTTTATTGTCTGATTATTATGCTCAGAGTGTCATTGAGCAAACACTCGATCCAAAGGGCATACTCAATGATTACTATACATATGTAAATGAGCTCAATGGTCGGCTGAAGCTGTCAGATATGTTCTCTCACCATGATTATAGTGATGAACAAAAAGCCATGCTGCAGCAGGGTTTTTCTGAGGGAATTTCTATTACTGTTCTTAACGAGGTCGATGAACGGCTAACTGTAGACGAGATAAAAACATTCTTTGAGATGTTTCATCAGGCAGTTGACGGACAGATAGATCCACATGATGTTCAGATATATCTTGATAAGGCTGTAATAGAGCATTCAAAGAAGAACGTTCAAGCGGTTGAAGCTCAGGATAACTCTGTTGACACAAATTCAATTGGAATTGTCAAGGGTGAAAAATCATTTGCTGAACAGGTCGATGATGTACTTGCAGGAAACGCGAACCGATACAATGACTTGAAAGTATGTGATACACCTCAAATATTGCTTGACGTTGGCTGTGAGCAACTTCCAATGTTTTATACGAAACGGCATTTGCATGACGCTCTCAAGCCGAAAGGAAATACAGGTGAAAGCATACATTACCACGGATTGAACGCAGAACAAATCAAAAAAATGCCCATGTTACTTGAAAATCCCGTGATTATATATGATTCCCTTTCGAGAAATGATAGCATAATAATCGTAACATCTGAACTTGACAACGAAAAAATGCCTATCATTGCTGCTATAAAGCCAAATGGCAAAGCTAAATATGATTTAGAATTGGTCGAATCCAACTTTGTAATGAGTTTTCATGGCAGAAACAATTTTGAAAATCAAATTAATCGTGCCGTAGAACAAAACAAAGTTCTTTATTACAACAAAGAAAAAAGCCAAGAACTGTTCAGTGTGCTTGGGCTACAATTGTCCAAGGGCTTAAACATTCTTGACTCTAATATTATTATACACCAAAGTCGCAATATTGTCAAGGGTACGCAGCAGGAAAATATTGAATACAAGAATAATTCTGTTACTCAACAGGACAAAAAAATAGAACCATCAAGAATTATAGGTTTGGCTGAAAACCAGCTACGCCCTGCTGTTCCTAATAGCTCTACAAGCAGTATAACAGACTCCTCTGGAGTTGTCAAGAGTGAAAAAACATTTGCTGAACAGATAAATGATGTTTTAAATGGCGTATTCCCAAAATACTCAAATCTAAAGGTTTGTGATACACCACAAATTCTTGTGGATATCGGCTGTGATCGGCTTCCTATGTTGTATACGCAAAGGCATTTAAAAGACGCTCTACATGAAAAATCCCCGAACAATGCACATTGGCACGGCTTAACACTGGAACAGATATGTAATATCCCACATCTTTTAGAAAGCCCTGCCATAATAATGGACTCACTTTCTCCAAACAAAAGTGCTGATAAAAGTATAGTAATTTGTTTAAATAACGTTGATAATGATAATGCACCGATAATCGTAAGTGTTAAACCAAATGGGCAAGGCATTTATGAAATGGAAAATGTATCATCAAACTTTATCACAAGTATTTATGGAAAAGAAAATGGGTTTGCAAACTATGTTGAACGTGCTGCAAAATCAAATAATATTCTGTTTTGGGACAAAGAAAAAAGCCAAGCACTGTTCTCGTGTCAAAGGCTCCAATTGCCTGAGGCGATAAACAATCTTGACTCTAATATTATTATACACCAAAGTCGCAATATTGTCAAGAGTAAGCAACAAGAAAATAGTGCCGATATAAGTTCAAATGATGTTAAATCATTCACTACTTTATCCGAGCCTACGATAACCTGTGAATGGAGCGAAAGCAACTACTTTGAGGACGGCAAGACCTACAGTGTTGCAGAATTTGACTCGCTCATGGAACAGGCTGACAGTGAAATGGTGGCAGGAGCAAAGGCTGCAATAGAGAAGTACGGTTCAGCAAAAGCATGGTATGAAGCAGACGCTGATGACGAATTCTCACAGTTTATGGGCTATGATAAGGTCAAGTTTACTATCAATATGCCTGACGGACAAACGATCACTGAACGCCAGGACGCAGGTGACGGATACGGCGGCGTTATTGATTTTCTGAAAAGATACTCAATTTACAGCTCGATCATACCTGAGCTTGAAGCTGCAAAAGCCGCACATATGGCAGACCTGGTCAATGAAGTGCCTACACCTACAAATGAAACACAGCCTGAAATAGACAAGCTTTTGGGCAGGCTTAAGCTTGATTGTGATTACTATCTGAAAACAGGTGCAGAAAAGCACTTGTGGGCAGAAACAGTTGAAAAACAGATAGCTAAGATCAATGAGCTGTATGAGAAAATGCCTGAAAACGCCTACTTCACCAGAGAACAGATTGATGATTATGAAAAGAAAATGCTGGCAATCAAAAATGGCGAGGTCGAAAAACCTATACCATATGAAACGCCTACAATTGCTAATAATGTTCTGTCTGAAGAAAAAAAGACAACACCGCCTGTTTCTGAAAGCGTTCCTATATCTGTTACATCTGATGAACAGATTTCACTCTTTGAAACACCCCCTGCTTCTGAAACCGTCACTATACCTGATAAAGATGTCAAAACCGAAAAGGTAGAAAAGCCAAAGAAAAATGTCAAGGCAAGCACATACCACTTTGACCCTGACAATGTTGTTGTGGGCGGAGCTGCTGCTCGATGTGACGCAAATATAGCTGCTATTGAAACATTGCTGAAAATAGAGAGTGAAAAGCGGCTTGCGACACCTGAAGAACAGAAGATAATGGCTAGATACTCAGGTTGGGGCGGAACTGCTCAAGCTTTTGTTGCAGATAATGAGAATGTTTCTGCTGACAGTTGGGGAGCAAGGCAGACTCGCTTAAGAGAGCTTCTGACCGCTGATGAGTATGGTGCTGCAAGATCATCAACACTGACAAGCTTCTATACGCCGCCAGAAGTCATAGACAGCGTATATCTTGCTTTGGAAAGATTTCAATTTGAGGGTGGAAACATCCTAGAGCCTAGCATGGGCGTTGGAAACTTTTTTGCAAAAATGCCTGATGAAATGAGGGCAGATTCAAAACTTTACGGAGTTGAGCTTGACAGCATTTCAGGACGAATAGCCAAGCAGCTCTACCCTGAGGATAATATCCAGATAAAAGGTTTTGAAAAAACAACATTCAAGAATAACAGCTTTGATGTGGTCATAGGTAATATACCTTTTGGAGATTATGGCATTGCAGACAAATCCTATGACAAATACCACTTCAAAATTCATGACTATTTCGCCGCAAAAGCAGTAGATAAGGTAAAACCTGGAGGAATTGTTGCCATTGTGACTTCAAAATTCACAATGGACAAGAAAAATGATAAAGCAAGAAAGTATCTTGCCGAACGCTGTGACCTTTTAGGCGCAGTAAGACTTCCCTCTGGAACGTTTAAAGACGCAGACAGTGTTACAACAGATATTATCTTTCTGAAAAAAAGAACAACAATGACATCTGTTATACCAGACTGGGTACACGTTTCAGAAACAGCCAACGGCATTCCTTGCAATCAATATTTTGTGGATAACCCTGATATGGTACTTGGTACTATGGCGTGGGACGAGCGTATGCGAGGAAAATATGGTGCAGACAGCAAGGTAACGACCTGCTATGCAAACAGTGACACTCCCCTTGCACAGCAGCTCATAAATGCCATTTCAAAAATAGACGGCGTTATTGATACTGTGGAAACTGAGCTTGACAATGGGACAGCTGAGATACTCCCTGCTGATCCAACTGTCAGGAACTTCACTCATACCATTGTTGACGGAGATCTTTATTTCCGTGAAAATGAAGTAATGGTCAAGGTCACAGAAACAGGCAAATCGCTTGAACGCATGAAAGGGCTTCATACTCTAAGGCAAGCAACTATGGAGCTTATCAATGCCCAGGCTGACGGCTGCACTGATGAACAGCTTGCAGAGCTTCAGAAGAAGCTCAACAGCACATATGACAATTTCAGAACAAAGTTCGGAAACATTACGGACAGCGCCAATTCACGCTGCTTTTCTAATGATGATGACTACAATACTTTAGCAGCACTTGAAGTTGTCAACGTGGAAAATAAGACAGTTGAAAAGGCTGCAATATTCACAAAGAGAACGATACTTCCAGATATTCCAGTTTCAAAAGTTGATACAGCACTAGAAGCACTTCAAGTGTCAATGGACAGATTGGGCAAGGTCGATATTATCTATATGTCACAGCTCACAGACACTACGCCTGAAAAGGTTATTGCTGACCTTGGTAATGAAATATTCAGAGATCCTGCCAAAGTTAAAGACAATGACCCATATTCAGGCTATACGGAGTCATCTGAATATCTGTCAGGCAATATTCGTGATAAGCTGAGAATAGCCAGAGATCATGCGGAACATATCGACAGCAGCTACAACAAAAACGTAGAAGCACTGATGAAAGTTGTGCCAAAAGACCTTGAAGCCAGCGAGATATCCGTAAGGATCGGCGCTAACTGGATCGATGTTGCAGATTATAATAAGTTTCTAAATGAGTATGCACACGCAAACACCTATTACTACCCTGTCACAAGAACAAAGCTTGGAGAATACAAAATAGAGGGTAAAACATCTGATCGCTCAGTTGCTGCCACTGAAACATTCGGAACATCAAGAATGAACAGCTATCAGATATTTGAAAATCTTCTTAATCAGCGTGATATTTTAGTTCGTGACAGACGAGAGGAGGGCGATAAGGTATGGTACGAGATAAACACTAAAGAAACACAGATTGCAAAAGAGAAAGCTCGACTAATGAAAGAAGCGTTCAGAACTTGGCTGTGGGAAGATATGGGCAGGCGTGAAAAATACGTTGCAAAGTACAACTATCTGTTCAATTCCATAAGGGGCAGAGAGTATGACGGCTCACATCAAACCTTTCCAGGCATGAACACATCAATAACGCTGCGGAAGCACCAATCAAACGCCATAATGCGTGCAAAGCTTGGTGGAAACACGCTATTTGCACATGAAGTTGGTGCAGGAAAAAGCTTTGAAATGGTTGCAACTGTAATGGAGAAGAAACGTCTTGGTCTTATAAACAAAGCCTGCGTAGTTGTACCAAAGCACCTTACGCTGCAAATGGCGAGTGAGTGGCTGCGGCTATATCCAAATGCAAAACTGCTTGTGGCAAAACCTGAAGACTTTACCAAAGCCAATAGAAAGCGTTTTATTGCAAGATGTGTTACAGGTGACTATGACGCCGTGATAATGTCATTTACTCAGTTTGAAAGAATACCTATGTCGGACGAATATAAAGAGCAGTTCATGCAAAAAGAACTTCACGATATCATGAGTGCGATATCCGAAGCAGGGAGAAAGGATAAATCATCAGTAAAAGCCCTTGAACGTCAGAAGAAAAACATAGAGGAAAGGCTTGAAAAGCTGCTTTCTTCTCCAAAAGACTCATCATTGTGTTTTGAAAAGCTCGGCTTTGACTATCTAGTGTGCGATGAAGCACATAACTATAAGAACTGCTTTGTTTCTACAAAAATGTCAAATGTGGCAGGCGTACAAACAACAGCAGCACAAAAATCAGAGGATATGCTGATGAAAACTCAGTATCTCAACAACAAGTACGGCTGCAACAATATACTTTTTGCCACAGGTACACCTATAAGCAATTCCATGGTGGAATTTTACGTTATGCAGCGTTATCTCAGACCAGATCTTCTCGAAAAAGCAGGATTGCAGAACTTTG
Source organism: Ruminococcus sp. RTP21204st1_B2_RTP21204_210225 (assembly GCF_040914135.1). Taxonomy (NCBI): domain Bacteria; kingdom Bacillati; phylum Bacillota; class Clostridia; order Eubacteriales; family Oscillospiraceae; genus Ruminococcus; species Ruminococcus sp. RTP21204st1_B2_RTP21204_210225. The sequence continues at coordinate 26,718 of NZ_JBCPGA010000020.1, forward strand.
ACGATTGGGCAAGCACATTTGGTGAAGTTGTATCGCAATTAGAGATAAAGCCTGCAGGAAACGGCTTTCAAATGAAAAATCGTTTCAGCAAATTCGTAAACATACCTGAGCTTATGCAGATGTATAAGGAATTCGCTGATATTCAAACAGCGGATATGCTGAAACTTCCTGTGCCAAAGCTTGAAACAGGCAAGCCGATAGTAGTGACCTCAAAGCCAGACGAACGTCAAAAAGCATACATGAAAGAGCTTGCCACACGTTCTGAAACGATACACAGCGGTACTGTCGACCCACGGCAGGACAATATGCTGAAAATAACTCATGAAGCACGCTTGCTCGGTCTTGACACTAGATGTATTTTCAAAGACGCTCAGCCTGCACCAGACAGCAAAGTGATGAAGCTTATCGATAACCTCGAAAAGAACTACAAAAACACTATGACAGAAAAAGGCGTTCAAATAGTATTCTGTGATATCGCTATCAACGAGGACGAAACACACTTCTCTGTGTATAAAGCTATAAAACAGGCACTTATGGAGCGTGGAATACCAGAGAAAGAGATCTGCTTTGCAGGCGACGCAAAGACAGACAAGGCTAGGGACGAAATGTTCAAAAGCCTGCGCAAAGGCGAAAAACGTTTTATCATCGCAAGCACTTCAAAGCTTGGAACTGGCGCAAATATTCAGGATAGGATCTGCGCAATTCATCACCTTGATATACCGTGGAAACCATCAGACCTTACCCAGCAGGACGGACGTGGAATACGTCAAGGCAATATGTTTGCTGAGGTAGCAATATATCATTACCTCACTGAAGAAACATTTGACGCATACATGATGGGCATTATAACAAACAAGGCGAAATTCATAAATCAGATCTTGACCTCAAAAAGCCCTGCAAGAGTTTCAGAAGATGTTGACGAAATGGTACTTACATACTCCGAAATGCAGGCTATAGCAAGCGGTAATCCTATGATAAAAGAGAAAATACAGCTTGACAATGATGTTGCAATGCTGAAAACCCTTGAAGCAGAACACAAAAAATCAATTTACAAAATGCAGGAGTTGGCAGAGAAAACTTTGCCGAAGCAGATAACACATTACTCTGAACTTCTCGCAAAATCCAAGAGTGATATGTCTAAATATCAGGAACAGCAGGCGCTGAACAAGGAGTTTGAAATGACAATAGGCGGCGTCAGATACGATAAGAGAGAAAATGCAGGAGAACAAATTGCCGTGGCAATGGCAAAATGTACTGCCACAGGTGAGCCTATAGAGCTTGGAACGTATCGTGGCTTTAAAGTCACAATAGAACGAAATCCGTCAGCAAATACATTTTTTGAGCTTGATACGCCTTGTATCGCTGTTCTCCACGGAGAGCTTACTTATTCATGTGACGTTGCCACAGATAATGGCGTGGGAAATGTCAGAAGAATTGAAAATCTTGCAGGAATACAGATAAATCAGAAGCTGTGTTCTCTTGAAGAACAGCTTGAAAAAGCAAACAAGGATCTTTCAGAAGCTCAGCAAAATATGCTCAAACCATTTGAGCATGGTCAAGAATTAGCCGAAAAGACAAAACGTCTTGAATATGTCAATGCACAGCTCAGTGGAAATTCGCAGAATAAAAACCACACTCCTGAAAGTGCTATAGAATTTAGGTTTCACAACAATAAATATCAGGCATTGATCGGCACTAATGAAAAATCAGAATGGTGTGATGTAGTATCAAAGGGTGGCAAGCTCATCGCTTCATCAGATACAAAGATCTATAATCTGTCTGAAAAAGAAAGCGATCAATTCCGCAGCTATGTGTTTAATGGCGGCAAAACTGACACAAGCAAGAATAATTCCTTACTGGAAAAGCTTAAGCCAAAGGCGCTTAAATTATAAAACATTGAGAGGAGGTGAGGATATATGATAGACAGAAGATACGAATCAGGCGAAAGCTTTGTCATGTACTCTAAAGAGGAGCTTGAAGCCGCACAGCGAACAGATATGGTCACATTTCTCGAAAGCCACGAGGGTTTCAACTTTAAATCGTCAGGCGGTTGGTATATAGGGATAGAGCATGACAGTCTTAAGATCAATCCAGACCGCTATACCTGGCACTGGTATTCAAGAGATCTGTTTGGAAAAGGTGCTATCGACTGGCTCTGCAAAGTTGACGGATATGGTTTCAAAGATGCTGTAGCACGACTCATAATGAGAGGAGGTGAGGGTATATGATAGACAGACGATATAACTCAGGCAAACAGTTCGTTATGTATTCAAAAGAAGAGATCGAAGCAGCAAGGCACACCGATATGGTAAGATTTCTTGAGCAGCACAAAGGCTTTTCCTTTAAGACCTCAGGCGGCTGGCTTATATGCAACGAACATGACAGTCTTAAAATCAACCCCGACCGCTATACATGGCACTGGTATTCAAGAGATCTGTTTGGAAAAGGTGCTATCGACTGGCTCTGCAAAGTTGACGGATATGGTTTCAGAGATGCTGTATCACGACTCATAGGGGATAGCTGCAGTATACGAGCCTCACCCGATTTAAAAGCCAATGAGCAGCATTATCCGAAAAAAGTTAAGAAGCCAAAAGCTGAGCTTACACCGCCTCAGCCTATGCAGGGCAAATGCCGTGAGCTTTACGCCTACCTCAACATCACAAGAAAGCTGCCTGCCGATATAATTTCATACTGCGTCAGCAATAAGCTTATTTATCTTGATGTAAAAAAGCGAGCTATATTCTGCGGCTACGATAAGACAGGAAAAATGCGATTTGCCGAGGCGAAAATCACAAATACCTTTAACAAATACTATCCGCAGAATATTGAAGGCAGCACTAAGGATTATAGTTTTTATGTTTCCGCAGTGCCCGGCTCTTATGGATATGACCCTGCAAAGATATATGTGTTTGAGGCTCCCATTGACCTGTTGTCACACGGCGCTTTAATGCAGCTTTCAATGAGAAAACAATGCTCAGCTATCGGTCAAGGGGACAAATACCGTCCTGACTGCTGGCTTGGCGTAAACAGAGTATCCCTTTCAGGCTGTTCTGACATAGCACTTAAGCAAAGACTATCTGATGATCCTCGTATCACACAGATAGTCTTTTGTCTTGATAATGACGAAACAGGACAGCAAGCAACGGAAAAGCTTATGAACAAATATTCACAGCAGTATACCGTTTCAGTCAGCATACCGCCTTACGGCAAAGACTGGAACGATACACTCAAGGCTGTGGTGTCAGCACATTCAAAACTAACAGATAAAACAAAAACGGAGGAATGAATTATGAAACTGAAAGAAAAAATCAAAGAAAAGAGCATAAAGCTTAGTGCTCGTATATTCGGAATTATGACAGCTTGTCTGTCATCAGCCATTGCAGCCTTTGCCGATGTTGAAACAGACGCAACCTCAGGTGTATGGGCTTCGGTCGCCACCTGGATCACCAAAAACAAAAATGGGCTTTCCATTGCAGCCAAAGCACTGCTTGGACTGTGTCTGGTCGGCGTTGTTATATGCCTCGGTGCAAGCGGCAAAAACGGCATATCCTCAGTCAAGGGATGGCTTATCGCTATCGGCGTGGCTGCTGCCCTGCTCGTTTTCGGTGACGCTTTCCTTGACTCAATATATGTAGCTTGATCTGCACGGACACATAATTGTGTGTGTCCGTAAAAGCGTTATTTTTAACGTTTTTACGGGCATACACAGATAGACAGAAAGGAGTATTATTTTGAAGTACATGAAAAGCAAAAAGGTATGGTATCAGCTTATATTCATCACCGCCATTGTTATGAGCGGCTGCGGCAGTATACAGGCTTGTGCAGCAGAACTGGGATATACAGGGTGTTCCTCAGAGATTTTGAAAATGGTAACAATAAAGAATCATTTTCGTGATCTGTTGATAAATATAGAATTTAACATACTGAGTTTTCTTTGTGATGTGATAGATTACTTTGATAAGGCTGTCAAAACATTACTCAAACTCAATTTCTTCGACTACCTATCAGATGAGTTTAGCCTAAGTCAAATGCAAACGATTATTCTGTCTATTATGAGCCTTGCACTCGTTTTTGGAGCGTGTGCTCTCGTGATATTCAGAAATAAGATCAAAGTGTCTGATTTTTTGATGAGTATTTTGGTCTCAACTATACTGCTTGTAGCATTTCCGGCGTTCATATCTTCTTGCAACTCACTTCGCAGCAAGGGTATAACAACAGCGCAGAACATAAAGATCAATGATCAATCTGAACAGACAACGGTCGACAAAGACGGCACAGTCACTGTCGGAACATTGGGCAAGGATCTTCTGGCGTCGGGAATATATGACGTTGAAAACAGCGTTGATAATAAGAAGATGATGACTTACCTCGATACTGTGGGCAGTTCAGGAAATGTAAAGGACATTCAGATAACAGGTGGAATTGAGCCTGACTATAGCAAGTCTTGGACTACCCGTTATCTTACAGATATACATGACGTATATCCTAAGCAGAAAAAGTACAATAGTCTAACCACAGAGAATATGATGTCCCTTTTAGGACTTGAAAATGAATATAATGTTCTAAAGAATGCAAATGGAGAGCTTATACTCAGTGCAGATTATGGTGCAAATATGCAGGTATACTGTTCTGTATACAGCACATCAGGCTCAATATACGGAAGCGTTCTGTCTGAAAAAGATTATGAAACATTTTTGTCAGCTTCTATTGGTGACGCTTGTCCTTATGGTGCTACACTTGGAGATCTGCATTATCCAGACGGCAGCAGGATAACAAATGTCATTAACTATAATACATATCTTCGTGACCTTATAGCAAACCACCCTGCTGTAGCTGCCGCAGGCAAAACGCAGGAGGTAGGAGCAAACGCACATACTGTTGAGGAAGCACTTGACATTATCAAAGATGATGTTATAAGGGAGCTTAACATAGCGGCAAATACAAATACCGCCAAAGATGCAGAACCAGTAAATGCAGAATATCAATCTTTTCCTCTTTTTGACGAGGAAGATTATGATGATCTTAATTCGGTAGAGCAGATCATACGCAGAAATATAACCAGCGGCTACACGGTTGACTGTTTATATTATTATCATATCGACTTCTGGTCAACCTTTGTGCTTATGCTTGCAGTGGCTATCTGCCTTATTTTCAGCGGAATAAAAATAGCAACTACGCTATTTGAAATAATGTTTGCACAGCTCATTACACCCTTTATCATAGCAACAGACCTTAACGGCTCAGGCAGAGCTAAAAAAGCTATCCAGAATATGCTGCTTTCAAACATAATTCTTATGATAGTTGTAATTCTTTTAAGAATATACATAGCCGTTATATGGGGCATAAAAGGTTCGGAATACGGCAGCAATTTTGCGGTAATGCTCATAGTTATAATAGCAGGCGCAAAGTTTGTTATAGACGGTCCAGAGGTGTTGACAAAGCTGTTTGGCATTGACGCAGGAGTTAAATCAGGTGCAGCCACAATGATGGCAATAAATCAATCAATGCAAATGGGCAGTTATGCCACAATGGGACTTGCTCGTGCAGGCAGCACAGTTATCCACGGTGCTGGAAGTGTTGCAAAGCATACCGCAAGCAGTGCTGTTGGTGCAGCCAAAGGCTTTGCAGGAGGAATTTACGGTGGCGTACAAGGAGGCTCAACTGTACCCGGAAAGATAGGAAAAGCCATAGGCGGTGCGTCGGCAGGTACTGTTGCAGGAGCGGTCGGAGGTGCTTTCGGACACACTGACGCAGGAGCAAAGGCAGCTTATGCAGCAACAAATCCAAGCTCAATAAAAGATACATTCTCAAATGCAAAAGACAACATTGCCAATAACGTAAAAGAGTCTGTAGGAGAGGGCTTTTCATCAGGCGGCGCAGGCAGCGCTTCAAAGGGTGCTGACGGAAAGGACGGCTTAAATGGCACTAACGGCATGAATGGAGCTAAAGGCGACAGAGGTGCGCAAGGCGCAGCAGGCAAAGACGGCACAAATGGAACTGACGCAAGAGCCGATAACAACAATGGAAACAGCAACAATAACAGCAATAATAACGGCACATCTCAGCCTGCCCGTGGCAGTGGCTTTGACGCCCCAACACCATCAGGTGAAAATAGCAACAATGCCGCAAGCAAGAGCGGCAGCGGTTTTAATATTCCAAATCCTGCAAGCAGCAATAACGCCAGTGCAGGAAACGGCGGCAGCAGCTCTGACGCTCCAAAACCGACAAACAGCAGCAACAGCAGTGAGCCGAATAATAACAGCGGCAGCGGCTTCAATAAGGAAGGAGAAAACTAAGCTATGGGAGTAGTACCGAAAAAAACTAAAACGGAGCAGCGTATATTTAGACACATAAACCTTACCAAAATAGTTGGCTTTATAGTTACTCTTTTGGTAGCCTCGCAGTTATCGGGAATGTTGGTCAGCTCTAAGCTTGGCATTCCTTTTATCATATTCTGTGGCGCAGTGTTTATTATTATGAGCGGCAAAAGCCCCTCTGACCCCTGCAAATGCTTTGCAGAGGCTTGGCTTGAGTGGCTCAGCTATCTTATGACAAATAAAACGCTGCATAAGCACAAGGAAGGAGAACAAAATAATGAAAAAGAAGTCATCGACATTGAAAAGTAAAATCGAAACTTCCAAAGGCTTTGCGAGAGAAAAAAAGACCAAAAAGCTGAAAGATGATCCGTCAAGCATAATGTCACGTCTGTCATTTGAAAGCATACATAACGGAATAGTCGAGCTGAAAGTAAAAGGCAAGCCGCTCAAAATGGGCGTGCTTGCGGTATCGGGAATGGATATATTTGACCTTAATGACTATGACCGCAACACTGTTTTCAATAATTTTGCGAAAGCAACATTATCCATAGGCACAGGTCACAAGTATGTTTTCACATCAAAAACGCCATATCTTGCTAACCAAAAAGCTTTTATAAAATACAAAAGTCAGCAAAGCATAAACAGATATTCCGAATATCTGCTCAACGAACAGTACGAGCTGTTTGACAGCTTTGAGAGCAGCCATTTTGACAGGATGGCGTATCTTTTCATATACTCCGATGACGAGAAGAAAATCTATAACGGTGCACAACGTTTTATCAGCCATATGCGAGATATAGACGTATCGTGGTGTTCCGATGATGAAATAATCGTCACGCTTAACAAGATTATCTGTCTGAATACAGAAAATCAGCAGCTATCTGAAAAAGGCAGCCTGAATGAGATCATTTTACCTGAGAAGATAACTTTTCGACCTAATTACTACAAAGTAAATGATGTATATGCACAGACGATAGTTGTTTATGATTATGCAGCGGAAATCGATGACCTCAAGCTGGCTCAAATGGTAATACAATCTGATGATACCATAGTATGGGATATAAGCATATCTGAAAAGGATAAAGTCATAGATGAGATAAGTGCATCCCTGCGTGAGTTAGAGTCACGAGGAGGAATTATTCAAGATGCTGCCGATAAGATAGATACAAATACCGAGTATCAAAAGCTTGAGATCATTTATCAGAACATAAAAAACGGCAATGAGCAGATATATTATGTTACGCTCAGGTACATTCTGAAAGACGCCTCACTTAGCTCCTTGAGCAAGCGTTCAAAAGAGCTAATCCATGAGCTGCAGCTCAGTGGTCTGTCTGCGTATATACCGACAAATACCACACAGCATGAGTTTCTTTCTGTTATCGATGATAAAAGCAACACTATTCAGACACCGTTTCCTGTTTTTGATACACTGTCAAGGCAGTTTCCTTTCTATTATCAGTCACATATCGATGATACAGGACTTTTCTTTGGATTCACGGAAACAGGCGGTTTGAATATTCTAAACACGTTTAAAAGGACAAAGACCCGTAACTCATTCGATCTGCTTGCGTTTGGTCTGAAGGGCGGCGGAAAATCAGTTACTTTCAAATCAATGCTTGAGGATCAGCTGCTTTTGGGCAATAAAGTAATGGTACTTGATATCGAAAGTGAATATCAGCCTATGGCTAAAGTTTACGGCGGACAGACAATAAAAATCAACAGCAGCTCAAAAATAAATCCCCTTCAAATATGCAAGGTAGTCGATGCAAGAGTTGATGATGAAATCTCACCTGAGGACGAGGCAAGAGAGAATTTTGCCACAGAGATGTCACGAATACGCACATTTATGTCTATGTATATACCTGAAATAGATATGTATACTATGGAAATCTTCATGGATCTTGTGACAGAATGTCTATCTGACAAGGGCATTTTCCCCGAAACAGATATAACACTTTTTGAGCCTGATAAGTTTCCCTGCTTTACCGATGTGAACAACAAAGTCACTGAAAAGCTGTCACAAACGGATTCACTGCCTAAAAGAAAATATGACGCATACTGTAATATACAAGTATACATAAAGCAGCTTTGTGGCAAGGGTGCATACGCCGGTATGTTTGACGGAGTAACGAACATTGATGTAAAAAGCAACGATCTTATCATCTTCGATGTTAAGAGCATCAGTGAAATGGCTGACAATGTTTATAACGCACAGTTGTTCAACATACTCACTATAATGTGGGCTACCATATGCAAAAACATAGGATATAATCAAAACGTTATCAATCCATGGGATATGCGAAACGTTGTGTGCCTTATTGATGAAGCACACCGTTTCATTTCCGTAAAATACCCTCAGGTAACGGAGTTTATAGAAAAACTATGTCGCCGTACACGAAAATATTTTGCAGGGCTATGGTTCGCAACGCAGTCGATACTTGACTTTATCCCAGACGGAAATCTTGCGGCAGCTGGCTCAATCAAGGTTATTTTCTCACTTGTCCAGTACAAAATGATACTCAAACAATCGCCGGAAAGCATTGAAATTCTTCATCAAGCCTTTCCTCGTTTTTCATATGCAGAGCTCAGAGAAAGCACAGCATTTGAACCGGGACAAATGCTTTTGTCGTTGGACTCGGACAGAGATAAGCTCCATTGCAGAAGAATAGTCGGAGCAAGACAGCTATTGTATATGGGCAATGCTCAGGACAGGATCGAGATCATACACAACTGCTTTTCTCATTATTATAATGAGCACACTAAGCAGGAATACGGTCTTATGCTGAGAAAAATGGACGCTGATTATTTCAGAAAATGCTTTCTTGCAGAAACATATTCTTACCTAAAAATCGAACAGCACATAAGCCAATATATCGACACTGTGATCATTCAAATGGTTGATAATCTTATAAAAGAACTTCTTCAGGCAGCTGGAACGGAGGCGACAAGATGAAAGTAGTAAGTCCAAAAGCGAGCAGTAAAATATATATGATATTCACTATTGTTACTGCTGTTCTGGCTGTTTTGTTTCTCACATCCAACAGTTGGATAACCTCACTTACATACAAAAGCAAAAGCAACGGCTATAACAAAACAATGTCACTTAACGGCTATAATATCAAGGTGACAGACGCAGCGTATTACGACAATGTATGCGAATTTGTCATAAAGTGCCGCCTTTCAGGGTCTGACACTGGAGCTACATATCCTGAGGTTACGGCTGTAAATTTTGACGACGACCTTACAGATCATAAGTTCACAGCAGGCAATAAGTATGACGATTATTCAAGAAAGATCACAGTAAAAAATCCGCCGTCGAATTTCAAAATAATGCGTGTGGTTATTAAAACTTCTATGCCTGACACAAAATATGATGACGCATATGACGAGTTTGGTGAGAAGATACCGGCGCACACCGAAAAAGGGAAAACTATCACACTTAGAGTAACTATAGACAGAAAAGATATGCAGACCCACGCCGTGAAAATAGTTCCGGGGTACTCTGAGGAAAGCTCAAATGCGAACACAACAAGCAGTTTATACAACTCTGAAACATCTAAAATCACGAGCCAACAAGCTGTAGCAGTGACAACACAAGCTACAGCACCAACCACACATGATCTGAGTGAAAAGGCTGCCGAAGCATCTCAAACGAGCAGGACTACCACGGAGAAACGACAGCCTGCAACAGCAGAAATGAACACGCAGCCTGCCGAAACAAGGGATTGCAATGAGCCTGCATATGCGCCGCCGCAGACCACCGGCACGACACATAAAGAGCCTGCATATGCACCACCGCAAACCACAGCAGCAACACATAATGAGCCTGCACAAGCTGAAACCACCACAACACAGGCAAGGGTATATTCCATAAAACTCACAACAGAATTTGAGTACAATGACGTTCAGATCAAGATAGGCGAGCACACTCAGCTTCGTGCAGAAGTCAAACCCGATAACGCCGTAAATAAAAACGTAAAATGGGAAAGCAACCGTCCAGACATAGCAACAGTCGACAGTAATGGAAGGGTCACAGCAGTTGCAAAAGGCAAAGCTATCATATCCGCAGTAACAGAAGATAAGGGCTTGCAGGCAAGCTGTATGGTGACCGTCAAGGAATAGAAAAGAGGTAATAAAAATGCTATTTAACAACTCGTCAAATAAAATAAGAATCATAGGATTCTTGGTTTCAGAAGTAAAAATCATCAATGCCTATGCAATAGAATTTCTTATAGCCGTACCGAGAAAAGTCAAAAAAGGAGAGCAAGGATTTAATGATGTTTTCACTGTATATGCCAACGAGGCAAGCACGATCTCCTTTGCAAAAAATCATTTGCACAAAGGCTGTGTAGTAGTTGTAAAAGGAGAACTGAGGACCTTTACGGACAAATCAGTGAAGATATGCAGCAGTGATATAACCATTTCGTCACAGAACAAGTGAGGTGAAAACGTTGGAGAATATTCTTTTTGAATACCCGGTACGAGAAGATAACGGTTCATTAGATGAAGAATTTCAGGTATTAAAAAAGCAGCTAACAAAGCTTAAATATGCCGTGATGATATCATCTTTTTGTGCATTGGCGATGTATTTTTTATCTGCATTTTTTGCAAAAGCAGAACTGATTTTTTATTTTCTGACAGCACTTTTTGTGTGTATCGCAATGATAACAGGCAAAATTTTTGTGCGGTATCCTAAGCATCTTTTGCACATAAAAGCTACAGAAAATGAACTGCAGCTTGCTTACTATAAAGACAAAAAAAGCACACACACCTTTACATATAGTGAAATAGAAGAAATACATTTTGCAGATAAAAGTTATACGGCTGTCTGTATTAAACGTGAGGGCAGAAAGCCGATATTGTTCGAGCTGAATAAGGATACACCTGAGCAGGGCTTTTTCCTTTTTACTATTCAGAAAATACTGCCTGCTGTTTGCAAAACAAACAGCAAAGAGATAGTAAAAAAATATGGTGATGAAGATGATTATTACAACAGAATTTACGAGGGGAATAATTAAAAATGGATATAAAAATAAGAAATATCTCTCCACAGGTCATAAGCGAGATAGACAAAATAGCCAAACAAGAGGGTGTTTCGCAAAACACCCTTTATAATAAAATCATTTCTGACTATGTCAAATGCAATGACGATTTTGTTATAAACATACTTCCTGCTATCGTTCGCTCGCTTGTAAACAGCGAGCTTGAACGCTTATCTGAGGGAGCAAAAACAACGATAAATAATGTGTATATTGCAGCACAAAAAATGATGAGTACAACAGAAAAAATCGAAAATCTGCTTACAGAAACGCTTAAAAATTCTGAAGAAAACTCAATTACAAATGATGAAATTTTGCGGATACTCGAAATTTCAGACAAAGATAATTCATAAACAGGGCGGTTTTGTTTACACAATAGAAATATATACAAATTGTTACAGCAGTAAAAGTATATACTTTAGATATACTTTTACATAATAAGGGATATTTAATATATCCAAAAGATATATCAAGCAAAAAAGCGGATATAAAAAGGATATATAATTGAAATGTCTACCAAAAAACGTATATCAAAAAGATATACTTATAAGTTGCATGGGGGTCATGGCAGCACACTTTAAACCTCGGTTTTACCGAGGTTTACAAACGGCGTGGGGGTCACGCCTTTATGCTCTTGAGCAACCGATTTTAACTTAGAGTAATAGAAATTAAATTCAAAATCAGAAAAGGACTGATAAAAATGCCTGTAAAAAAATTAATTACACTTACAGAGGAAAATTTTCAAAAACTGCAAGAGATACAACGCTTGCGAGGAATTACAACAACGAGCGGCTGCGTGACGGCATTGATAAATGACGCATACAATAGTGACCACGATAAAACCGCCGATGATACACAGCTGAGAGAGATCGCAGCAAGTGTAGATAAGCTGCTGATGATCGCACGAGAAAGCGAGAGTATGATATATCAGGAGCGTGACGGAATCAACACACTCCTGCATTTTTACGAGGTGCAGGAATACCAATCGGCAGACAAGCGACTGACAGACAGCAAGCCCCACGATGTGCTTAATAAGTCTGCTGAAAATTATCAGCAACTTGTGCACCGGCGATCACTCGACAAAGGTGTTTCGGCACTGCAGGATCAAGGCAATGAGGAGAATGACACTGAATGACCCCAAATATATTTCATAAATGCAAATTCGTGTACAGCTGGCGTATAAGCGGTGACGGCGGCACTGTGCTGTTTGACTTTCTCAGTTATATGCTGCGTCCAGAGGCGTTCGAGCCCAGCAAGCACGCTGATGAAATGGAATATGTATATTCGGAGTTCATACCAAACGAAAAGAGTCAGGCGAAGGATATAAAAAAAGAACGATCCTATGGAGCGTTTACAAGCACTAAAGATAATTTGACCGCCGCTGATCTGGATAAGATACGGCAGCAGGAACGAGCAAGCCGTTCAGAGGGCTGCCCTAAGTATGCAGGTGTTATATCATTTGATAATGCATATCTGCGAGAAAATGGTTTCATTGTAGGGAATCAGCTAGACAGACAAGCACTTGTGGATGCTGCACGAAAAGGCATTAACGCTATGATAGATAAGACACAAAAGCTTGATGCAAGCAACTGTTACTGGGTAGGTGCGATCCATGTAAACACAGGCAACGTACACATACACTATCAGCTTGTGGAATATCACCGGCTTGAAGACAGACGCATTACATACAAGAACAGAGGTCAGGACGATTTTGAGCAGGCAGCATTAGACGAACTAAAAAGAGTAATGACACACTGCATTGACAAGAGCATAGCAGCACAAGAGCTTACAAGATTTCAAAGAGATGTACTTGCTCCGAGCATCAAAAGTGAATTTGCAGGAAGTATTCAAAAAATAAATGCACTTATCGACAAGCTTCCTGATGACCTAAAAAACAGCGGCAATCAGTGGCGGTATGCAAAACAAAGTAAACCCATAAAAAACGAAATTCAAAGCTGCATACGGTCTGTAATATCTGAAAATACCACATTGAGTATTATGTTCGACACATATCTCCATAAGCTTGACGAAATACAAGCAACGTTGTTTCGCAAAAGGTACGGACAAAATTCAAGGTGGGCAAATTATAAAGAAAACGAGCTTAATGGCAAAAACGGAGACGGCAAAGACGGATTTTATTCACGTGTCGGCAATTCGTTTCTGAACATCTGCCGAGAATACTATATGATAAAGGACAAGAACATACAGATCGACAACAACATCCCAGAGCCGAAAACGTATCTGTCTGAAAAAGAAAGCGAAGGCTTTTCTGAGAAAAATGAGCCTGACTACAACAACGGTATTTCCTCGCAGAAATCAAAAGTGTATCTGTCTGAAAATAAAAAAGATGATTTAGAGGATGCTATGCCTTATGACTCTTTAGAAAACTCTGATATCCCTGATGATTTGGAAATGTACCTATCTTCAAGAAATTATGATGAGTTGTATGAACCAAATGCTCCTGACTACAGCACGGATATTTTTCCGCAAGAGCCTGAAGCGTATCTGTCTGAAAATGATAAAAGCGATCAGGCAGTGGAACGTCTACGCATAGATTGGAGCAAGAACTATAAGCTTGCCCTCGACTATATGTACGGAAATGAACAGAACAAATCAGCAGTCATAAAGAAAGACCCCGAAAAAGCTTTTGAAATACTCTCAATAGAAAGCAAAAGCGGAAATATTATCGCAACATATGACATAGGCAAGCTTTATGACAGCCAAATGCTAAAATCCAATGACGGCGATACATTAAGTCAGCAATATTACAGCAAAGCCTTTGAAGATTTTCACAAGCTGCTGTCCATAGTAAGCATGAGTGATGACAAACGTGATAATTGGACAAAATCCTATCTCAACTATCGTATAGGTAAAATGTACGAATATGGGCTTGGCGTTACTCAAGACTATAACTCAGCCATAGAGCATTATAAGCTGTCTGAAAACAAATATGCTTATTTTGCTCTCGGAAACATATACAAATACGGCTCTGGTGTTGAAACAGACTATGCCAAAGCATTTGATTATTATATGCGCTCACTAAGCAGCAAAGGCGGAATGCCGTTCGCAAGTTATGCCGTAGGACAAGCTTATGAACTGGGACAAGGAGTAGAAAAAGACCTATCAAGTGCGCATAATTTTTACGCTGAAGCTTTAAAAGGTTTAGAGAAAGTATTCACGAAAAACCATGACGATAATATCAGCTACAAGATAGGTATGATGTATCTGAATGGCAAAGGAACGGATATAGACCTTGAATATGCTGAAAAATATCTGCTGCTCTCGGCGGACTCCAATAACTATAAAGCACAATATATGCTCGGTAAGCTCTATCAGAGCGACAGCAAAAAAGATCTTCAAAAGGCTGAAAAAGTCCTGATAAATGGTGCTGAAAACGCACAGGATAAAACAGGATTGTGTGAATATAGTCTTGGCAAGCTGTATCTTTCACAAGAGAGATATGACAAGGCGGCATCATACTTAGAACGTTCAGCAGCAAAAGATAATTACTATGCAGCATACACTCTCGGAAAACTCTATCAGGAGCAATTCAATGACAATGCTCTTGCAGAAAAGCACCTCATGCACGCTGCTGAGCATAAGGATGATGTTATGGGAATAGCAGCGTACCGTCTTGGTAAATTGTATCTTTCATTTCAGGAAAAAAGAAAAGCATTGCAGTATTTCATCAAAGCCGCAGACAAGGATAATACATACGGAATGTATGCTGCAGGGAAAATTCTTCTTGAAAGCAGAAAATCAACAGAAGTTTCAAAAGGAATACGCTACCTTTCATCAGCCGCCGATAAGGACTTTGAGCCTGCAATATACACTATGGGCAAATACTATAGCTCATTCAATAATACAAAAGCTAAAGAATACCTTAAGCGTTCTGCGTTTGAATACAACGATCCAAATGCACAGTATATTCTTGGAAAAGTGTATCTGTCTGAAAATAAAAACGAAATGGCTGAAAAGTGCTTCCGTCAGTGCGCTTTAAACGGCAACAATAGTGGACAGCTCGCTTATGGTTTAATGCTGCTTCGTGACGGTCAAAAGAAAGCAGCATATCAATGGCTGAGAAAGTCAGCACGCTCAGGCAATGACATTGCTAAAAAGATAATAAGCGGTAAAAAAGCGGATATACCATTTGAGTTCAGACTTGCAGGCTGTATGCAGGCGCAGAGGACACTTCTTCATAAATCATCAAGTATGCTGCGCAACGCCCTTAAATCTGAAGAAGCAAAAACCGCACGTCTTATGAGAGAATTTGAGATCGAGCAGGAAATGGCGAAAGCAAAAGAACAATATCATAGCATATAAAGGGGAACTAATATGGATCTTGAAAAACTTAAGCGCATAAAAAATCTTATCATCGCAAAAATTCTTTTTGTATTTGGCTGGATCTATGATCTTGCTATGCGTATTTTAAATGCGGTGAATAAAACACCTATTGAAAAAGACAAAGACCGCCGAAATGTCAGAATAAAACAATTTGCAATAGCTACATCGATACTATATGTGATCTTTAACAGCATTTTCATCTATGTTATAAAGTCATTGAGAAGTATAAGCACCGTCAATGGCAGTGCAGATTATTCAAAAACGCACTTTATGCCGTGGAATATCATTGTTCCACCCGGATTTATGATGTTCATTTTTGAGTTGATTCTTTCTCTTATAGTTGGTCTGGGAA
The DNA here is from genome assembly GCF_040914135.1 of Ruminococcus sp. RTP21204st1_B2_RTP21204_210225. Classification (NCBI taxonomy): domain Bacteria; kingdom Bacillati; phylum Bacillota; class Clostridia; order Eubacteriales; family Oscillospiraceae; genus Ruminococcus; species Ruminococcus sp. RTP21204st1_B2_RTP21204_210225. The sequence continues at coordinate 42,770 of NZ_JBCPGA010000020.1, forward strand.
TAACGGTAAAGCTGCATACACTCTACCGAATGAAAAATGACAGCAAGAACGTTAAGGGTGACAACAAGTTTATGGAGGACAACGAACTGTTAGATCATTTTCTGGCAGTGCCTATGGATAACATCACTTCAGCCGAAAAGGCAGGAATGCTCATAGGAGAAAGCAACGGCGTCTACTACATCGAACCGGGCACATACAACACAATGACCGTAGGTGCACCACGTTCCGGCAAGGGTGAATGCTATGTGCTGCCAAGCCTGAGGCTTATGGCGAATGCAAAAGAAAAGCCCTCTGTTATCGTTAATGATATGAAAGGCGAGCTGCTTGAACTGACATATAAGGAATTTGCCAGAAACGGCTACAAGATAGTTACTCTTAACCTTATCGATACTGACCGATCTGATTGTTGGAATCCTCTACAACTTATCATTGACGAATATCTCGCTGCAAAACGAAACGGAAGCAACGATCTTTCACAAACCTCTAAGCTTGTCAGCTCATTTGCCCACTGTCTTACAGATGATGTACAAAGCGAAGCAATATGGACAGACTCTGCAAGGTCACTTTTAAGCGCCTTGATATACTATTTTCTTGATAAAGGCTATGAAAAAGGTGATATGTCAAACGTTAATATGTACAGCATAACAACATTCTTTACTGAATTTGGCGTATACAATACGGTGATCGAGGACGAAAGTGGTAACAAAAAAGAAGTCAACGCACTTGATGAACTTTTCAACGCACTGCCTGTGGGCTGTCTTGCAAGAACATCCTATTCAACGTCAAAGTTCTCCCAGGGTGATACACGTTCTTCAATATACACTGTTCTCTCCGCAGACCTTGAGATATTCATGACGGATATGGGTGTTCAAAAGCTGACATCTAAAAATGAAATAAACTTTGCTGACCTTACCAATGAAGATCAGCCTTGCATTATATATATGCTCGTTCCTTATGAGGAAAAATCACGATACGTTATCGCCTCGATGTTCGCAGATCAGTCATTTTTGTACCTCGCAAAACAGGCAAGAAAGTATCAGGGCGGAAAGCTGCCAAGGAAAATAGAGTATATGTATGACGAATTTGGACAAATGACTAAGCTGCCTGACCTCAGCAGTAAGATGAATGCCTCACCCGGAGCTAACATTCTTTTCAATCTATTTCTTCAGGACTACGGACAGCTTAAGAAATATGAAAAAGAAGAAGAAGGCATCAAAGGCGGCTGTAACATTCAGATATACATATTATCTCTTAATGGTAATACAAACAAAGCATTTTCTGAAATGATAGGAAATGAAACAGTAAACTATTTGACCTTCAGCGGAAGCCTGTATGGATTTTTAGATCACCAAGGTGAACGAGTTGACAGCAAGGCGCTGCTCGATACAACACAGCTCTCAAAGCTGCCGTTCGGCACTGCTATTGTCAAAAAAATGCGATGTGAACCAATAAAGACCAATATTACACCATATCATCTGCTACCTAACAAAATGCCACGCATACCTATAGACGAGCTGCCGATAAAATCTCGCAACATTGACCTTTCCGCAGCAATGTATCCATATGACGAGCTTTGGGACAGTCTGGGCGTAATAGGTTATCAATACAGATTAGACAGCCTCAAAAAGACCGCTGAACGTGCTATGAATGACTACTATATGCAGCTAGGCAAGATAGACCAAATAAAGTCAGACGGCAGCACTGTGTCCGAAAGTATGTATAAGGCTGCACTTGAACTTGAGAAAAATGCCGGTGCGGCTCAACGGCAAGTCATAGAATATCAGCAACAGGTACAAAAGCTCAATGAGTTTCGTGCAAACGAGGCACGAAAGATCTTTGCAGAGGCATATGGAACAAGCGGCTCAAACGAAGAAGATGATTACACCGATCAGGACGAGCTCTATTTCCCAGGAGAATACCCGGACGATGGTCCGTATGTCGATATCACCGCCCTGCTATATAAGATCAACGGACTTGTAGGAAGCGAGCTTGGAGGATTTCTTTCAGATCAGAACTATGCCGCTGCAAGGGGCTACATAAAGAAAATACAGAAACGTCCTGATATACGCAGCAATTTTGTTGTCGATGAATGGGCGGCACTGGAACAATACATTAACAATGAGGAATTGAAAAATGCGAATACCTAACAGCTTTGTTACACGTTTTACACAGGCATCAGACTTGAAACTTGCCTGTGTATTCTATAGTCTTATCCACAAGAATACAAAAAGAAATTGTAGGTTTGTCAATCATATTGGACACTATTATTAAGAAATTCGATAGGCGAAAACCATTTGAGGGGACGCAT
>NZ_JBCPGA010000021.1:0-38042 GCF_040914135.1 Ruminococcus sp. RTP21204st1_B2_RTP21204_210225
TTCTTATTATATCAAAATAAGCATAGCCTGTCACCACTGTAGTCAGCAGTTTGGACTATGCTAATATCATACCAAAGGAGATCTTTATGAAGGTGATCTATAAATGTGCCGCCATTTTGACAGCGGCGATATTGTCAGTGCAGTTTCCTTGCGCAGCTTTTGCGGATATGGAGCATGGCGGAGATAATGACAGCCCGAAATTCAAGATGGGCAGGATAATTTTTACTGATAATGGTTATGGCTACGAAAAGGAAGGTCTGGAAAAATCGGAGATCGCTGATGAAGATTTGGCCGATACGGACGACGGTGGTTCAGCTTATGCACAGAAGGCAACGGCTTCGCTGCCTGCGAAATATGACCCCAGATCTAAGAATACGCTGACGACTATCAAAAACCAGTTCCAGACAGGCACTTGCTGGGCGTTTGCGGCACTTTCCTGCACAGAGAGCAATCTTATCCAAAAGGGGCTTGAAAATCAAAACGTGCAGTTTTCTGTGCCGAGCCTTGTCCTCTCTACATATGCTAACGGCGGATTTGACGAGTCAATATGGGATTGCGGCGGAACGTGGATGGATTCGTCCCTTGCAATGGCGGCTCATAGAGGACTTTGCTATGATGAATATGAGCCTTTCGTGTCCGACGGAACGGAAGCCACTATCGTATCTGAGGAGAAAAAGGGCGTTTGCGAATATCAGCTTAATTACGCTTCCACTATCACAGGCGGACGAAACGCCATTAAAAACAAGATAAAAGAGCTTGGCGGAGTAATGGTGAGCTATTATGCAGACGACCTGTATATGACCTTTGATAACAAAAGCTATTACGATCCGGAAACTACAAAATATAGTGGAATAAATCATGCCGTAAGCGTAGTGGGCTGGGACGATAATTACAGCAAGTCAAATTTCCTTGCAGGCTATCAGCCAAAGAAAAACGGGGCATGGCTTGTGAAAGGCTCTTGGGGAGTATCCAGTGGCACGGACGGTTATTACTGGATATCCTATGAAGAGGCAGAAATGACCGATTGGGTGGCGTTCGACCTCACTGAAAGCTGTGATAATAATTACCATTATCCTGCTAATAAGGATAATTCTATATTTTATGTTAGCAATGAAAACAAAATGAGCGGTGCTGATGTTTTTACAGCAAAAAAAGACGAGCTTCTTGACAAAGTGGGCTTTATGTATCTTGGCTACACTGGAAAGTCTGACTACACCGTGCAGGTCTACACTTCTGTTTCAGACAGCACTCCTGTGGGGATACTTGAATGTGAGGTCAGCGGAAAGGTGCAGAGCGACGGATTCTATACCGTGGATATCCCTGATGTTGAGCTTGACGAGGGCGAAAGATATTCTGTCGTGATGACATTCAGCGGTGATGACGGCTCAGGTTATGTGACCGTTTATGGCTATTCAGACGGGGTCATGAAGCCTGGTCAGGCGTATATTTCCAATGACGGCGACAGTTGGACGGACGTTACCGACAAGGACGCTTATACTGGTCAGCCTATAATATTTGCCTATACCGATGATATAGATAAGTCTGATAAAAGCGAGCTTGAAACACTTGTGGCAAAGTATGAAAAGCAGAGCGGTTATGAGCGTGAGGTCAACAACGGCAAGAAAGTTATTGCAGACGAAAACGCTTCAAAGAACGATATCACCAATGCCAAGCTTCTTATAAAGGCAAAGGCGAAAGAGATAAAGGAACAAAGCCTTGTTATAAAGACAGCGACGGATTGGAAAAACTTCGCAAAGCGTGTATCAGGCGGTGAAAGCTTTGCAGGAAAGCGTGTTGTGCTTGAAAAAGACATCGACTTCGGTGGTGCAAAGATATCGGCAGTAGGAACGGCTTCAAAACCTTTTTGCGGATATTTTGACGGCAACGGACACGTTCTGAAAAACGCTGTTATCCAAAACAATTCTTATGCAGGTCTGTTCGGCTATGCTGAGGACAGAGCGCAGATAAGAGATCTCAGTGCTGAGAAAATAACTGTCAGCGGTAAGTACGCAGGCGGGATCGTTGGTGAATTTGATGCGGTATCTATTCAACGCTGTACGTTCAGTGGAACTTTAAAGGGTACAAGCTCGGCAGGCGGAATCGTGGGCAAAGCAGGTGGTCTGACCCTGACAGAGTGTGCTTCAGACCTTGCAAAGTCAAGCAGTTCAAATGCTAAAGCTATGGTGGGCAGTATCGATAATGACGCTTTTTATTATGGACAGCAATATGCCGGTTGCTGGTATAATGGCAACTTTTCTGACAGCAAGGTAAAGAAAACGGCTTTGTCTAACGTTACAAGCTCTGCAGCTTATTCGCTGAATACCATTGGCGGAAAGCAGACAGACAGCGGCAGGTGGACAATGGCAGACGGCAAAGCAAGGCTAACTCGTCCTGGGGAGCAGTCTTCCCACAAGATAACATTTGAAGCCCCCGACGGCAAGCATTATGCCTGCACTGATAAGGACGGCAAGGTGAAATATCCTGCTGTCAAAGTGCAAAGCGGTTATGCTCTTAAATGGTACAAGAACGGCATTGCTGTCGATGCGAACACAGTTTATACTGCTGACAGCACAGTAAAGGCAAAGCTTGTTGAAGCAAAATTTGTCACTATTGACTATGTTTTAAATGGCGGCACGAACAGCACAGGCAATCCAGAATACCTCAGCAAAGGCGAAAGCGTGACGCTTTCCGAGCCGACAAAAGAGGGTGCAGACTTTGCAGGCTGGTATGATAACGCTGCACTTTCAGGTGAAAGAATAGAAAGCATCTCATATTCAGGCGGTGCAAAGACCCTTTATGCCGCATGGAAGCCTTATACATATAACGTTACGTTTGTGGATAAGGACGGCAAGGTGATAAGTCAGCAGACAGTGGAATATGGTAAGTCTGCAAAAGCTCCGAAAGCCCCTGCTATAAAGGGTCTGCGTTTTACAGGCTGGGACAAGGACTATAAAAACGTCACGGAGGATATGACTGTCACAGCGGAGTATTCTGACAGTAAGCTCATTGCAGACTGCGAGATATCAGGCTTCAAGAACAGCTTTACATACACAGGAAAGAATATTGAACAGCCTGACGTAACGCTCACCTATGAGGGCAAAGAACTTAAAGAGGGCGTGGATTACACTGTTTATTATAAGACCAATCTTAACGCAGGACCTGCAAAAATGACCTTTGTTGGAAAAGGCGAATACAGAGGCTCTGTTGCAAAAAGCTTTACTATCCAGCCAAAGGACGCTTCCAAGTTAAAGCTTTATTATGCTACACCACTGTCGTTCACCGGCAAGGAGATAACACCTGATGTGCTTATAAAGGACGGTAATAAGACCCTAGAGCGTTATGTTGATTATATGGTGATGTATTTCTCAAACGTGAACGTTGGCACGGGCAAGATAACAGTTGAATTTTACGGAAACTATAAGGGCAAGCAGACCGTTTCCTTTGTTATAAATCCTGCAAAACAGCAGATACAGGTGCTTGAAACAAGATACAAGGGCTTTTTTGTGGATTTTGTGCAGAAAGGATCTGCAACAGGCTATGAGGTCCAGTATGGCACAAGATCTGATTTTTCAAATGCTTCCACATACAGATCCACCACCAACAAGACGGATAAGATGACGGTACTTGGATTAGAGGCTTCAAAGACATATTATGTAAGAGTTCGCTCTTATACTGTCAAGGGCGGAAAGACCTATTACGGCAATTGGTCAGACGCTAAAAGCATTGTGACGGCAAAGACTAATTTTGCAAACGCAAAGGTCAGCGGTATTTCTTCAAAAAGTTTTACCGGCAAGGCGATAAAGCAGAAGATCACAGTAAAATACGGCTCAAAGACCCTTAAAAACGGCACAGACTATACTGTGAAGTATTATGCAAACACAAAGGTCGGCACCGCAAAGGTGACTATCACAGGCAAGGGCATTTACGGCGGAGTTATCACCAAAAGCTTTGCTATCTATCCTGCAAAGCAGGTGATACAGAAGCTTTACGGCACATATGCAGGCTTCTTTATAGATTATGCACAGAAAGGCTCTGCCACGGGATATGAAATATCATATTCACAGCGTTCCGACTTTAAGGGAGCAAAAAGCGTAAAGGTAACAAACAACCGCACCGATAAAAAGACAGTTTCTGGGCTTGCGAGATATCAAAAATATTACGTCCGTGTAAGAAGCTACACTGTCAAAGGCGGAAAGACTTATAACGGAGCGTGGTCCGATAAAAAATGGGTCTATACTCAATGATATGACAGACGATAAAAATGCCCCTGATCATTTTCTGGTCAGGGGTATTTTTTATGCTCAGAAAAGTTCTGCTTTGTACTTGATAGAATCCTCCTCAGTTATCTCACGGATAACTCTGCATGGATTTCCTGCCGCAAGAGAATTTGGCGGTATGTCACGGGTGACGACGCTTCCTGCACCGATAACGCAGCCCTCGCCTATGGTTACGCCGCCTGTTATAACAACATTGCTTGCTATCCAACAGTTGGAGTGAATCGTGATAGGCTTGCCGTATTCATCATCATAAACAGTGCCGTCAGACTTTTTCTTCATGTTACGCTCCTGCCATCTGAATGGGTGAACAGGGGTGGCAATGGTGCAGTTGGGACCGAAAAACACGTTGTCGCCAATCGTCACAGGGCAGGTGTCAAGCACTGTCAGATTAAAGTTAGCATAGCAGCCTGAGCCGAACTTTGTGAAAACGCCATAGTCAAAATACACAGGGCCTTGGAGAAAAAATCCCTCGCCATGGTCGGGCAGAAGCTCGTTAAGGATAGCTTTTCTTCTCTCATCATCTTCATACAAACTGCTGTACTGCTGTGAAAGCTTGTGAGCCTTTGTCCTCAATTCTGCAAGCTCCTTGTCGGAGGAGTCATATATCTTGCCAGCAAGCATTTTTTCTTTTTCAGTCATTATAAAACGCCCTTTCTGCGTGTAGTTTCATTTGATTTTGTTGAGAGTATAGCACAAGTTTTGGGCTGTGTCAATAGTTTTTTTTGGGGTCGAGTGATAGAATAAAAAATGGTATACAAAAAGTGGAGAATGCTTATGGGCAAAGCACTCTTCACTTTATTATACTATATGAAAAGCTTGGCAGGGTAGAAAAAGTTATAGGTAAAATCCCTGCATATAATTTGTGTACATAAATGTGTCCTCGTCATCAGCGGTATTGTCACCAGCAGGCTTTTTTCTGCCACTAACACAAGAAGCCAAAATTATCAGACCGCCTAGAACAATTGCAACGCTCACTCCAAGGACTACCAAAATCGCACAGAAAATTTTTACTATCATAAACACCGCTCCAATCATATTTCTCATACTTCGCCATAATTACTATTATGATTATATGCTGGTTTTGCCTGATAATCAATAAAAGCCGTGTAAAATGCAGATAAAAATCAAGCCAGCTTTTGTCTGCATCAAAAATCTTGTGGTAAAAAAATTTTTTCAAAACGTTTCATGATTTAACAATTTTAAATGAAGAAAATTATAGCTTTCAGCTTAGTATAAAAATGCACAAACTGAGCTTTTTGTAAATGGTTAGCATTGTATATTACACTGAAAATGTACGATTTTTGAAAAAATATACATAAATATGGGGCAAATACTTGACTAGATTAAAATTTTGTGATAAAATTATTAACGTGAATGAGTGTGCTTATCCTATTTATATGTTTTGTGTATTGGCTGTACGTGTATGAAGTTGGGAGTAAAAGATATGCAGAAAATCGATTTGGAAGGTAAGGTTGTCCTTGTAACAGGAGCAGCAGGTTTTATAGGTTCTAATCTGGTAATTGAGCTTTTTAAGACTATTGATGATATCAAGGTCGTTGGTATCGACAATATGAACAATTACTATGACGTGTCCATAAAAGAGTGGAGATTAAAGGAAATAGAAAAGCTTGGTGGTCAGTGGACTTTTATTAAGGGAGACATATCAGACAAAAATGTGATAGATAAAATTTTTAGTGATTATAAGCCGTCTGTTGTTGTTAATCTTGCAGCACAGGCAGGCGTGCGTTACAGCATAACTAATCCTGATGCATATATTCAGTCAAACCTGATCGGATTTTATAATATATTGGAAGCGTGTCGCCATTCTTATGATAACGGTGAAACAGGCGTTGAACATCTGGTTTATGCGTCAAGTTCTTCTGTATATGGAACAAACAAGAAAGTTCCTTACAGTACCGATGATAAGGTAGACAATCCTGTTAGCCTGTATGCTGCTACCAAGAAGAGCAACGAGCTTATGGCTCATGCTTACTGCAAGTTGTATAATATCCCAGCAACGGGGCTTCGTTTCTTTACAGTTTATGGCCCGGCAGGCAGACCGGATATGGCTTATTTTGGATTCACAAACAAGCTTCTTAAGGGTGAAACTATCCAGATTTTCAATTACGGAAATTGCAAACGAGATTTCACATACGTTGATGATATAGTTGAGGGCGTTAAGAGAGTAATGCAAGGCGCTCCAGAAAGAAAAAATGGTGAGGACGGCTTGCCATTACCGCCTTATGCTGTTTATAACATAGGAAATCAAAATCCTGAAAATCTTCTTGATTTTGTTGATATTTTACAGCAGGAACTTATAAATGCGGGTGTTCTTCCTGCTGATTATGATTTTGAAAGTCACAAAAAGTTAGTTCCGATGCAACCAGGCGATGTGCCTATTACTTATGCAGACACAGAGCCATTGGAAAGGGATTATGGATTTAAACCGAGCACACCTCTCAGAGAAGGTCTGAGAAAGTTTGCTCAGTGGTATAAAGAGTTTTATAAAGTATAAGGAAGGCTAAGAAAATGAACAGAAAGATAGCAGTAGCAGGAACAGGTTATGTTGGATTGTCGCTTGCAGTATTGCTTGCACAGCACAATCATGTAACGGCTGTTGACATTATCCCTGAAAAGGTTGAGCTTATCAATAACAAAAAGTCACCAATTCAGGACGATTATATTGAAAAGTATCTTGCTGAAAAAGAGCTTGATCTGACAGCGACACTTGACGGTGAAGCTGCATACAAGGACGCAGAGTTCGTAATAATTGCAGCTCCAACTAACTATGACAGCAAGAAGAATTTCTTTGATACTTCTGCTGTAGAAGCAGTTATAGAACTTGTTATGAAAGTCAATCCTGATGCTATTATGGTTATAAAGAGTACAATTCCGGTTGGTTACACAAAGTCTGTAAGGGAAAAGTATAATACTGACAAGATAATTTTCAGCCCTGAGTTTCTCCGTGAGTCAAAGGCTTTGTATGATAATCTGTATCCAAGCAGAATTATCGTAAGCTGTGATGATGATACAAGAGAAAAGGCTGAAGCTTTTGCAAAGCTCTTGCAGGAGGGTGCGATAAAGGAAGATATCGACACGCTCTTTATGGGATTTACCGAGGCAGAGGCTGTTAAGCTGTTTGCTAATACTTACCTTGCACTGAGAGTTTCGTATTTTAATGAGCTTGATACATATGCAGAGGTAAAGGGACTTAATACACAGGATATTATAAATGGCGTTTGCCTTGATCCTAGAATCGGAAGTCATTACAACAATCCAAGCTTTGGTTACGGTGGATATTGCCTTCCAAAGGATACAAAGCAGCTCCTTGCAAACTATGAAAATGTACCGCAGAACATGATGTCTGCTATTGTTGAGAGCAACAGGACCAGAAAAGACTTTATTGCTGATAAGGTGCTTGAACTTGCGGGTTATTATACCGGAAGCAGCAATTGGGATAAGGATAGAGAAAAGGACGTTATTATAGGTGTTTACAGACTTACGATGAAGTCCAACTCAGATAATTTCCGTCAGAGCAGTATTCAGGGCGTTATGAAGCGTATCAAGGCAAAGGGTGCTACGGTTATAATTTATGAGCCGACCCTTGAGGACGGCGATACGTTCTTTGGCAGCAAGGTGGTAAATGACTTGGAGAAGTTTAAGTCAATGAGCCAGTCTATTGTTGCTAACAGATATGACAGCTGCCTTGATGATGTTAGGGATAAGGTCTATACCAGAGATCTGTATGGGAGAGATTAATTAGCTAGGAGCTTGATTTATGTACAATAACAAAGATAATCAGGAATCCTTTGAATAAGAGGTTTGACCTAGCCTGCGAATGATCTTTTTAATAAGAACATTCACAGGCTAGTTGTCGTGTGAAATAACTTACCTAATCAAAACGAATAATTATGAGGAGTGTGTTGAAAATGGGAAGAAAATTATTAATTGCAGCCTCTAAAAGATATGGAGATTATGCGAAAGAGATCTAATTGCAAAAGAAGCTCTCCGAAGTGTTGTTCCAACATTTAAAAGACCAGAAGACGTAAATAAAGAGATTGCTTAATAACAAGTTAATACATTCTGAAAAAAGAGATTGTGCGAAAAGAGGTAGAAAGTCATGTTTAAAGAAAATAATAAATTTGAGAAGTTTGAGTCTAAAGTATGGTTAAGCAGCCCAACCATGCATGGTCCAGAAATTGAATATGTGAAAGAAGCGTATGAAACAAACTGGATGTCCACAGTTGGTAAGAATATCAATGAAGTGGAAAGACTTGCCTGCGAATATATCGGCTGCAAATACGCAGTTGCATTATCAGCAGGAACAGCGTCATTGCATCTGGCAATGAAACTTGCAGGTATTGAAGCATATGGTATGCCAAAAGTTGGACATGGTGCATTAGAGGGAAAGAAAGTATTCTGCTCTGATATGACATTTGACGCAACCGTAAATCCGGTAGTTTATGAAGGTGGAGAGCCAGTATTTATTGATACAGAATATGACACATGGAATATGGACCCAGTGGCACTTGAAAAAGCATTTGAGATTTATCCGGATACGAAGGTAGTAGTTGTTGCACACCTTTATGGAACTCCTGGAAAAGTAGATGAGTTAAATGCGGTTATTAAAAAGCATGGTGCTATTTTAGTAGAAGATGCTGCGGAATCTATGGGAGCTACATATAAGGGAGTACAGACTGGTACATTTGGAAAATATAACACCATTTCTTTTAATGGAAATAAGATTATTACCGGAAGTGCAGGTGGCTGTTTTCTGACAGATGATGAAGAAGCTGCAAACAAAGTTCGTAAATGGTCTACACAGGCGAGAGAAAATGCTCCGTGGTATCAGCATGAAGAACTGGGATACAACTATCGTATGAGCAATGTGGTAGCTGGTGTAGTTCGTGGACAGTTCCCGTATCTGAATGAGCATATTGCACAGAAAAAAGCAATTTATGAAAGATATAAAGAAGGATTAAAAGGTCTTCCAGTTTCTATGAATCCAATTGACTTTGAAAATTCTGAGCCGAATTACTGGTTGTCCTGTTTGATTATTGATAAAGAGGCAATGTGCAAGCAGGTTCGTGGTGAGCAGGATGTGTGCTATGTAAAAGAAGCAGGAAAGTCTTGTCCAACAGAGATTTTGGAAGCGATTGCATCTATTAATGCTGAAGGACGTCCGATTTGGAAACCAATGCATATGCAGCCGATTTATCGTTTGAATCCATTTGTTGTAAGAGATGGAAATGGACGTGCTAGATCAAATGCGTATATTGCAGGTGGTGTAGCTGATGTAGGAATGGATATTTTTACAAGAGGATTGTGTTTGCCTAGCGATAATAAAATGACTGCGGAGGAGCAGGAGAGGATTATTGAAGTTATAAGAGCTTGCTTTGAATAAAAATATATTGTGGGAGAGATTATTGTGTCAAAGAAAAAAATAGTTGGAATTATAGCGTCATCTATTGTTGGTGGGACAGCAATAGTGACTTGGATCATGAAAAAGAAAGCAAAAAAAACAACTTATAAAGCTGAAAATATTGAAGCGATTCCGACACGCAATATGGGATTTTATGAAAAATATGTTAAAAGAGCGATAGATATTATTTGTGCGTCTGCAGCAATTATATGTTTTAGCCCTATATATATAGGTGTTGCAATTCTTGTCAGATTCAAGCTGGGAAGTCCAGTATTGTTCACACAGGATCGTCCAGGGTTGATTGGAGAAGATGGAAAAGAAACTATTTTTAAAATGTACAAATTCCGTACTATGACAGATGAAAGAGATGAAAATGGAGAGCTTTTACCAGATGAAGTACGTTTAACTTCATTTGGTAAGTGGCTTAGAAATACAAGTCTTGACGAACTTCCAGAGGCTTTTAATATTTTAAATGGTACACTTTCAGTTTGCGGTCCGCGTCCGCAACTTGTAAGAGATATGGTATTTATGACAGATGAACAAAGAATGAGACATACTGCGAAGCCAGGGCTTAGTGGATTGGCTCAAGTAAATGGGCGTAATGCAATATCATGGGAAGATAAGATTAATTGGGATTTAAAGTATATTGAAAAGGTAAGTTTTCTTGAAGATTTGAAAATTATTTTATCAACAGTGAAGAAAGCTTTTATTAAGCAAGAAGGAATTACGCAGGATGATATGGCTACAGCGGAGGATTTTGGAGATTATCTTTTGAGAACAGAAAAAGTAGATAAGGAAAATTATAATAAGAAACAACTTCAGGCAACGATGATTTTGAGTGGATCAGATGGCATTGAAAGAGAAGCGGGTTTAGTTTCTATTATTATGCCATCTTATAATACAGCTTCATTTATAGAAGAAACTATTCAATCTGTCTTGAATCAGACATATACAAATTGGGAATTGATCATAGTGGATGATTGCTCAACAGATAATACGAATGAAGTTGTTGATACGATAAAAGACTGTCGTATACATTATCTCAAAAATGAAAAGAATTCTGGTGCGGCAATAAGCAGAAATAAAGCGCTTCGAGAGGCTAAAGGTCAGTGGATCGCATACCTTGACTCTGATGATCTTTGGATGCCTGAAAAACTTGAAAAGCAAATTAAATTCATGGAAGAAAACGGATATGTTTTCTCTTACACCAATTATGAAGAGATTGACGTTGATGGATATAAAACAGGTGTAAAAGTCACTGGTCCTAAAAAAATAACAAAAACAGGAATGTTTAATTATTGTTGGCCAGGATGTCTTACGGTTATGTATGATGCTAATAAGATTGGTCTTATTCAGATTGAGGATATAAAGAAAAATAACGACTATGCCATGTGGCTGAAGGTATGTCGCAAAGCAGATTGCTATTTGCTTGATGAAATTTTAGGGCAGTATAGAAAAGGTCGTGTGGGAAGTGTAAGTACTCATAGTATTAGAACAATGATAGGGTGGCATTATAAGCTTTATCGTGAGGCTGAAGATATGGGAATACTATCAAGTCTTTTTAATACAGGAAGAAATTTAGTGTTTGGATTTTATAAGAAGAAAAGGTATGTAAGAAGACAATGAAAAGAGTTTGTATTATTGGACATTTTGGACATGGTGAAAATCTACTTAATGGACAAACAGTGAAAACCAAAATTGTTACAAAGGAAATTGTTAAAGAATTAGGAAAAAAAGAAGTTTCTTGTATAGATACTCATGGTGGAGTAAAAGCTTTGATAAGTGCCTTCCGTCATGCTTTAATAGCACTTAAATATCACAAAAATATAATTATAATGCCTGCTGAAAATGGATTGAGAATATTTGCTCCGTTATTAGTGCTGTTAAATCTGTTGTTTCATAGAAAACTCCACTATGTGGTTATTGGTGGTTGGCTTCCAGAGTTTTTGAAGAAGCGAAAAAAATTGACTAAAGCGTTGATGTCATTTGATGGTATCTATGTGGAAACCAATACTATGAGAAAGGCATTAGAAGCACAGGGATTCAACGATGTGTATGTGATGCCAAACTTTAAAGATTTGAATATTCTGAAAGAATCGGAACTTGTTTACCATCATACAGAGCCGTATCGACTCTGTACATTTTCCCGTGTCATGAAGGAAAAAGGAATAGAAGATGCTGTAAATGCCGTGAAGACAGTAAACGAGCACTTTGGCAGAATAGTTTACACTTTGGATATTTACGGCCAAGTGGATTCAGCACAAACGGAATGGTTTAATGAGCTAAAGAGTACATTTCCATTGTACATTAAGTATGGCGAATTTGTTCCTTTTGATAAAAGTGTCGAGGTGTTGAAAAATTATTTCGCCCTACTTTTTCCAACGTATTATGAAGGAGAGGGTTTTGCGGGGACACTTTTGGATGCGATGGCTGCAGGTGTTCCTGTAATCGCAAGTGATTGGCGGTATAATCCAGAGATCGTGAATGAGAAAACTGGATACGTGTATCCAGTTCATGATAACCATGCTTTTGTCACTACACTCATAAGTGTAGGAAACAATTCGGATCTGCTTCTTTCCAAGAAGTCAGATTGTTTAAAAGAAGCAGAAAAATACAGAGCAGAAAATGTCATCCAATGTCTGACATCTAAGTTATAGAATTAGGAAAATAATACGAAATCTTGTGAGATGCTGAAAAATTATAAAAATGGAGGTTAGTGCGGAAATGAAACTTACTATTGGTCTTGTTACCATGAATAGAGAACGACAAGTCGCAGAAGCAATTCAAAGTTGCTTACAGTCAAATTTGCCGAATGAAACAGAGTTTGTTGTCATCAACAACGCATCAACAGATAATACGGAAACCGTGGTGAAGTCAATTCTTGATTCATCCGGCTTTCCTTATGTATATTATAAAACTGAGTCCAATATTGGAGCGGGGGGGGGAGAACCCTTTGTTTTGAGAAATCCACGGGTGAGTACATCTACGGTATGGATGACGATGCCGTTGTAGATTTCGAGAACGATCCAGACTTTTTCGTGAAAGCAATTGAAATATTGGACGGACATCAAAATATTGCAACATTAGCCACACAGATATATGACACAGCATGGCAGGCAAATCGACAGGCTATATGTGGGAAAGAAATCTATCTAGGGGTGTATAGATGCAAGATGTTCTGCGGAGGTTCCCATTTCTTGCGAAAATCTTTTTTTGACACTTCACCGTATTTGTCAAATAAGTATGGATATGAGGAACTTCCACCATCGCTGATGGCCATGGATGCCGGAGTGATAAATGCATTTTGTCCCGATTTGATTGCGATTCACAAACCTGCTGTCAATAAATGGGTTCGTGCAAGTGATAAGAACATGGAGTATCTTATCATTGAGTGTGGGGTTCCATATGCAATCAAACGAAAGATGTATCCGATAATCTGCACACCACTTACGTTGTTAGCATATAAACAACGTTGTAAAAAGTATTTGCAGCAAACGAAAAGTATTAGAAAACAACTTTCAGATATTGTTTCCAATACTATGCAGATGTGTAATCGGATGGAGAGTATCAAATTTAGTACATTTGTAAAAATGTTTATGGATTTTGGCTCATCTATTTTGTAAACTTTCCTGTTTGAATTGCCTGCTTGATAGCAGTTAAAAAATTGCTATCGAGGTGAATAAATTAATGGGAAAGAAACTTACAATTGGAATTGTTACGATGAATCGTGAAGAACAGCTGGCAGAAGCTTTGTACAGCTGCTTGAGAACTGATTTGCCAAATGAAACAGAATTTGTAGTGATTGACAATGCTTCTACAGACAACACAGAAAAGGTTGTAAGGGAGATTTTAACGAACAGTGGATACGAATATTATTACGAAAAGCTTCCAGAGAATATTGGTTGCGGAAGAGGGCGTAATTACGCATTTTCAAAGTCCCGTGGATTATATTATTACTCATTGGATGACGATGCAGTCATAGACGAACATTGCAAGAAATTTTTTTTATATGCACTTGACATACTCGATAAGAATACAGGTATTGTCACGCTTACGACACAGATATATGATACTGCATGGAAGAGTGATAGACTAGATAGAACTTCGGTGAAACTGGAGGATGATCTGTATGAATGTAAAATGTTCTGTGGTGGTTCCCATTTTTTGAGACGAGATTTTTTCAAAGAAGCACCTTATTTCTCAAATAGGTATGGCTATGAAGAAATTCCTCCGTCTCTGTATGTGGTAGATGCAGGTTGTAAAAACGTGTTCTGTTCTGCAATTAGAATCATTCATAATCCAAAGGTGAACAAGTGGAATTGCAGTGATGAAAAAAATCATACGTTATTTATAAATGAATGTGTGTTACAATATGTGATTAAGAGCGCAATCTACCCGAAAATGGTAAAGCCCATTCTTTACATGGCATATAAAGCTCGTTGTTGGCGGCATTTGAAACATGTGCCGAATTGGAAGCAGCGAACGAATGATTTACTTTCTCAGGCAAAAGATAACGCAAAGTCGTTACAGAGGATTCGTCTGAGAACTGTAATTGAATTATATAAAAAATTTGGAAATGCAATCTTTTAAATGAAGAGAAATGGAGAGTGACATGTTACGAATTATATTTATCACAAATAGTATAGGGTTTGGCGGAGCAGAGAAAATGCTCACTTTCGTGGCCAATTCTTTGTCCGAACGTGGTCATATCTGTGCCATTGTAAACCTTGGAGCCGTTCCTGAATATGTCAATGTATATAAACAAAATATAGATGAGCACATAGATGTATTCAATGTGAAAGATAAGGTTCAACAAAAAAAACGAAAAGCAGAAATAAAGGCAGTTGCACAATACGCGAAGGAGTTTCATGCTGATGTTCTAATAGGCTTTACGAATTTTCCAAACATGTATGCAACTCTAGTCGGTAAAACGCTTAAGATACCGTCTATAATATCAGAACGAGGTGATCCGGCAATAACTTTGCCAAATACTTTTAAGGACAGAATCCTTAAGCTAATTATTGATAGTGCAAGTGGTGGCGTATTTCAGACAAATGGTGCAAAGGATTACTATGGAAAAAGACTGCAGAAACGCGGAAGCGTAATTCCTAATCCTATTTTTATTAAAGGAACCGTGCCTAATGTGCCATATGAAGAGCATGAGAAGACAGTGGTGTCCGTTGGTAGGATTGATAACAAGCAGAAGCGGTTAGATGTTATGTTGCAGGCATTTAGTATTTTCTCGAAAAAACATCCTGAATACACTTTGAAAATATACGGATCAGGCGATGATGAAAATTTGGTAAGACAGTGGTGTGCTGATTTGAACATCCAAGATCAGGTTAAGTTTATGGGAGTGACAAGAACACCAATGCAAGATATTTCCGATGCAGGAATGTTTCTTATAACTTCTGACTATGAGGGAATATCTAATTCACTTCTTGAGGCGATGGCTGTTGGTTTGCCTTGTGTTTCTACGAATCATACTCCCGGAGGAGCAAGATTGTTAATCGCAGATCATGAGAATGGCTTGTTGGCACCAATGGGCGATGTTGATGCTCTGGCGGGGGCTATGTGCGAATTTGCTGATAATCCTGAATTAGCACAAAAATGTGGTAATAACGCACGAGATGTTGTAAATAGATTTGAGCCGAGCAGGATTATAGATCTGTGGGAAGACTATATTGAGAAATTATGTAGGTAAACATGAGGGCTATGATGAGTTTCTGAAAGCGGCGCAATAAATCAAGAAGACTGATAATGAAATCAGATGGAAATATAGTTGAAATAAGGTGTTTGTTCATGAATCAAATACAATTAAATGAAAGGGTATTCAACCGTAGAATGGCTCTTAGCGGAAGAAGCGTCGGAGTAGCACTGTTTTGTCTTTATGTATTTATATCATCACTTGCGAATGATATGGTGCTCTCAAGTTCAATTGGCTCGTTAACCCTATATCTTTTTTTAGGATATTCTGTATTATACATTTTATTAAATAAAAAGCTTAAGATAGATCGGATGATAAAGTGGATGCTTGTCTTTATAGCATTTTGCGTATTCACTATGCTTTATTCGCCTGAGAAGGACTTTCTGTCTAATAGTGAATTTTATCTTCTTATCGTTAATTTCATTTTGATACTGTTTCTCTCACAGTATGATATTAACATTAATGATATAAAGAAAATTAGTTGGGCAAACGTTTTGAGCGGTGGAGTTTTGATTTTCATTTTGTTTGCAAGGGGAAATTTAACTGGTTTTTCTACATCAAATAGATTTGGGGAGGATTTGTTTGGAAATTCAAACATATTAGCTACCTTGTTGATGAAGACTGCATTGTATGCAATATGGTTGCTCGTGTATTCTGAGAATAAGATAATACATAAAATAGTTCTTACTCTGTGCTTAGTTGCATCGTATTATGGAATGTTTTTGTCTGGTGGAAGAAAATTTATTATTATTCCCGCTGTTTTCTTATATATTCTTTTGATTTTCAAGAGAGATAGTCATGGAAGGAAACACCTGGTGAAGTATACGGGGGTTGTTGTTGCAATAGTTATTGCAGGTTATTATTTGATTATGAATGTTCCCATGTTTTATGCAGTGATTGGCGAACGAATGGAGAGTTTGTTCTCCTTCATACGAACAGGGCACAGTATCTCAGGAAAATCAGCAGAAATAAGAGCAACTATGATTGAGATAGGATTTAATAGGTGGCTGGATAGTCCGATTTGGGGCTATGGTTTTGACAGCTTTAAACATTACAACAGGTTGATAACTGGGCATTTCTATTATTCTCATAATAATTATATAGAACTTTTATATGATCTTGGAATCATAGGATTTGCTATATACTATTGGTTCTATTGGAAATTGTTTTATGTTGCCTGGAAAGGAAAGAATAATTATGCTCCTGAAATTCGAGCATTTGTTATTGGGATAGTATTTTCAATGCTTGTGTTTGAATATGGTGCTGTGAATTATACAGAAACTGCAACGCAAATTATGCTTTTCTTTGCCTGTACAATGTTAAAAGAACCTAGATATGAAAGAAGGCACATAGATGAGTAAATTAAAGACAGCTTACGCTCTTATAACTAAAAAGGAAGATAAAAGAGGATTTCAGAAGGCCATTGCGGATAATATAACAAAAGCAGATATGTTACAAAGAATGTCAGATACGGCGTATTTGAAATTAATTTATAGGTTGATTTTTGGCAGAAAACTTGATCTCAAAAATCCGCAAACATTTAATGAGAAACTTCAATGGCTTAAACTAAATGACCGTAAGACAGAATATACAACAATGGTTGATAAATATGAGGTTAAGAAATATATAGCAGAAAAGATTGGAGAAGAGTATATTATTCCAACATTGGGAGTCTGGGATAATTTTGATGATATCGATTTCGATTTGTTGCCAAATCAGTTCGTTCTAAAGTGTACCCACGATAGTGGAGGACTTGTTATATGCAAAGATAAAAGCAAACTTGACATCGCAAAGGCACGTGAAAAGATAAACAAAGCGTTAACAAGACGTTTTTATTATTTCGGAAGAGAATGGCCATATAAGGCAGTAAAGCCGAGAATCATAGCCGAAAAGTATATGGTAGATGAATCAGTTTCTGAACTGCGAGATTATAAATTCTTTTGCTTTGGTGGAGTATGTAAATGCTTAAAAGTTGATTTTGATCGTTTTATCGAACATCGAGCAAACTATTATGATCCACAGGGAAATTTGCTTGATCTCGGTGAAAAGATATGCCCTCCAAATAAGGAGAAGGTGATTGTACTTCCAGATAATAAGGAGAAGATGTTGCAATTAGCAGAAAAGTTGAGTACAAACATACCGTTTCTGCGTGTAGATTTCTATGATGTGAACGGAAAGATTTATTTTGGAGAATTGACCTTTTTCCCTGCTTCTGGTTGGGGTGAATTTACAGATGAAAAATGGGATTACAAACTTGGAAAATGGATAAAATTGCCCGATTCAATGGGGGGTACATCTTTCTAACTCGTGAATTTGTAATAAGGCTACAAAATAAAAAGAAAAATTTTGCACTTAACGATTATAAGGTGTTTTGCTTCAACGGCGAACCTAAGGTTACTCTCGTCTGTAGTGAACGGTTTTCAGATGGTGGTCTAATAGAGGATTTCTTTGACGAACAGTGGAATCAAGTACCGATAAAAAGACCAGGACATCCGAATTCAAATACTGTAATATCGAAACCTGTAAATTTTGAACAGATGAAGAACTTGACTTGCAGATTATCACAAAATATTCCATTTTGCGTGTGGATTTTTATGAAATAGACATGAAATTATATTTTGGCGAGCTTACTTTATACCCAGCATCGGGATTTGAAGAATTTGAACCTGATGAATGGGACTATAAATTTGGTAAATGGATACATTTGCCAGGGAGGGAATAGACATGAGAATATTAATTGGTGCAGATATTGTACCTACTTTATCAAATCAACAATATTTTGAAGAAGAACAGATGGAGAAAATCATTGATAGTAGACTGTTTGAGTTGTTAAAAAAAGCAGATTATCGAGTTTTCAATCTTGAAGTACCATTGACAGATAAATCTAAGCCGATTGAAAAAGCTGGTCCTAATTTGATTGCTTCTGTAAAATCTGTAGCTGGATTGAAACAACTTGGCATTAATTTTTTAACTCTTGCCAATAACCACATATTAGATCAAGGGGAACAAGGCTTATGGTCTACGACGGAACAACTTGACAAAAATAAGATTTCATATGCGGGTGTTGGACATACACATGCAGAAGCAGCAAAACCGCATATCGTGGAAATGGAGGGCAAGAAAATTGGCATCTACTGTTGTGCCGAGCATGAGTTCTCTATTGTTAGTGCGAAGCAGGCAGGGGCAAACCCTTTTGATCCTCTTGAAAGTCTTGATCATATTGTAGCGTTGAGAGCACAATGCGATTATGTAATTTGCCTTTATCATGGTGGTAAAGAACATTATCGTTATCCTTCTCCAAACCTTCAGAAAACTTGCAGAAAAATTGTTGAGAAGGGAGCTGACCTTGTTATTTGTCAGCACACTCATTGCATTGGTTGTGAGGAAAAGTGGCAAGAGGGAACGATTGTCTATGGCCAAGGAAATTTTCTGTTTGACCACTCCGAGAGTGAATTTTGGCAGACATCTGTACTTGTAAGTGTAGATACTAACACAAAAAAGATTGAGTATATTCCTCTTCGGAAAAATGGGAAGGGTGTACGACTTGCGGTAGAGGATGATGCAACAAAAATTCTAACTGAAATGATGCAACGTTCTGAAGAAATAAAGAAGGAAGATTTTATTGAAAAACAGTATCGGGCGTTTGCTCTTCAAGTACGAGAATTATACTTAAAAACAGGGGATCCAATAGCAACATCTTTTGCATTTCGAGTTGTAAATAAGTTGTTAAGACATAAATTGATGCCTTGGTATTTAGACAGAAAACTAAAGAAAAATCGTCGATTTTTAATAAATTTTGTTGAGTGTGAAGCACACAGAGAAGTATACATGAACGGAATAAAGGAGTAGAATTCGAGCTTCCCTTGTGTTTATAGCATTGATGGGATAATGGAAGATAGTGTCAGATGACATATAAAAAATGAGCGAAAGAATAAAGGCTCGAATGAACCTTGAATACTGCAGATACTTTATGTTATGGTGGTGTTGTTTGTGATGAACGCATTATACGCGAAAAAAAGGAAGGTGCTACTCTTTTTGTTGCTACGTTCCTTTGTAATCAAGGTATATATAAGATATTAGAACAAAAAAACAGGTAGCTCTTGAAGGTGCCTAGTGAAACGAGGACAGAAACGTATGGAAAATAAGTCTTCATCGGGAAGAAAGGTTTTAATTAATTCAATCATATATTCTTGCAGTGGATTGCTGTTGAAGTGCTTTAGCTTTTTCTTGCTACCTTTATATACCGTCTATCTGACAACAGAAGATTATGGTATTAACAGCGTAATAACAAGTTTTATCTCGACAGCAAGCTTTATTGTTGCTTTTTCGCTGTTTTCAGCTGTTATGCGGTTTTACGTGGATTTAAAAGAAGAACCAGAAAAGCTAAAGAGATTCTATGGAACAATATCTTTATTTGTATTTTTTTCGGGTACAGCATTTGCTGTTGTATTAACCATATTTAGACAATTTACATCGAAATATTTGTTTTCAGGTATAGATTATTATCCGCTTATATTAGTAGCCTTAATTTCTCTGATTTTCAACTGCGAATATACAATTTTTGATAATATTTTACGAAGCCAACAAAGGGCATTGAAAAGCTCTATATGTAGTATAATTTATTTTTTTGTATCAGTAGCATTAAACATATTCTTTGTAGTTGGTCTTAAGATGGGGGCGCTTGGAACGCTTCTCGCATCCTTAATTGCATATGTGCTATATACAGCGTATTTTGTGATTGAAATGAGCGTGACTCATACAATTAAGTTCTGTATGGACTTAAAACTTTTAAAGGATGCATTAAAGTATTCCATACCGATCATGCCACACAATCTTTCAACACAAATAGCTCTATTTGTATCAAAATTATTGATTTCAGATGTGGGTTCATTAGCAGATTTAGGAGTTTACAGCGTCGCGACTCAGTTTGGAAATATTGCTGATACGATTCAGTGTTATGTAGATAGTGCTTATGGACCGTGGTTATACGAGAGATTACATAATAAAGAGAACAAATATAAAAAAACAATCAGACAAAATGTAAAACTATTAATCGCGGTGATCGGCTTATTCTTCGTTGGTATATCATTGTTTGCACAAGACTATATTGTACTTTTCTTGCAAAAAAGTTACGTGGGAGCATGGATGTATGTTCCTATGATCGTAAGTGTATTCGCCATTAAGACTACATACTATTTTTATGTAGAAATACTATTCTATTATAAAGAAGCATCAAGAAAGTTGTTCATAGCAACA
The DNA here is from genome assembly GCF_040914135.1 of Ruminococcus sp. RTP21204st1_B2_RTP21204_210225. Classification (NCBI taxonomy): domain Bacteria; kingdom Bacillati; phylum Bacillota; class Clostridia; order Eubacteriales; family Oscillospiraceae; genus Ruminococcus; species Ruminococcus sp. RTP21204st1_B2_RTP21204_210225. The sequence continues at coordinate 20,663 of NZ_JBCPGA010000021.1, forward strand.
TTGACTGGCAGTGTGTTAAACATTTTGTTATCTGCAATATTTATTCCGATTTGGAGCGTATATGGATCGATTTTGGCGGATGCAATTGCGATGCTTGTTAGAGTGATAATTGTAGTTGCTATTAGCCGAAAATACGAAGATGTAGGGTTGGGGATTCGAGATTTTGTTATTAATTTTGTAATAATAGAGCTATTTATTTTTATGGGATTGATATTGAGCATTATGAAGTATCAAACAACATTCAGTATTTTTAATTTTGGATATAAAATTGTAGTGGCCTTTTTGTATGTGATAATGATATTTGTGATGAATAGAGAATCAGCAATGGTGCTGTTAGCTAATTTTAAAGAAAAGAGGAAGAAAAAATGACATCGGAAGAATTTTTAAAAGAGGTACTTAGTAGTCCGCTGTGTCCGGATAACTTTGAGGAAATTTACAAAGAATTCCGGAAATATCAAAAAATTACCATGGACACACTTATTGAATTTCACCGAGTGTGTGAAAAGAGTAATATAGAATATGAGCTAGCATATGGCTCTCTTTTAGGTGCAATTCGAGATAATGGCCAAATTCCTTGGGATTACGACATAGATGTGTTTGTAGCATTCAAAGACAAGGAGAGATTAATTGAGACATTAAAAAAAGAACTTGATGATAAATACTATTTTTATTGTCCAGAAGTTAATCAAAAATGCAGACATGTCATTATGAGGTTGGCGCCAAAAGGATACAGAAGTGAAGCTCTGCATGTGGATGTATTTTATTATGTTGGAACACCGAATTCTGTAGAAGAACGGAAGCTACATATTGAACAAATAAAAAGGACAGCACATACACGGTATTGTAAACTTGTTAATTGTAAAGAAGAAGCAGGAGGAAATGTGAAAAAATACATTCGCTTAATGCTGGATAAAATGAAATATTCTATGAAAAAAATAGAAGATTTGAAAAATGAGTATGAAAAACTATGCCAAATGTATCCGATTGACAAGTCAGATTATCTTGTGTCTGCCGATGTGTTTGCTGATTGGTATGAATTTCCAAGAATTCTATTTGAGGAAACAGAACTTTTCCATACAGTTGATGGGACATTTCGTATTCCGAAACAGTATGCAGAATTGCTTACTCTTGTTTATAAGGATTATATGAATATACCAGATTTGGACACAAGAATACGTGAAGTAATGACACATTTTAATTACTTGAAATTTATGGAAAATGCTTAACGCAGGGTTAGTTTGATGAAAAAAATAGGAAGGTTAGCAGAACGCTAACTTCTTATTATATGGCAGTGTTCACAAAAAGCTAAACCAACAATTTCATGAAAAAGGAGAGAAATAAATAGATGAATAAACAAGAAAGCGATATTTTAAAGACGCTTATAACAGAACCATTTATAAATCAGAGAATTCTATCAGAAGAGTCCAGGCATTCTTTAGGTGTAGTAAATCGTTCTATTAAGGAACTTATTAAGACTGGATATTTAGATGAGGAAGTACAACTTACACAAAAAGCTACTGATGAATTTAAACTGAATGCCCCTAAACGTGCAATTATTCTCGCGGCCGGTTTTGGCATGCGTATGGTGCCAATTAACACAGAAGTCTCTAAAGGTTTATTAGAAGTGAATGGTGAGACATTAATCGAAAGGTTGATTAAGCAACTTCAAGAAGTTGACATAAAAGAAATATACATTATTGTTGGTTTTATGAAGGAGCAGTATGAGTATCTAATTGATGAGTATGAAGTAGAACTTGTTGTAAATAAAGAGTATGCTTCAAAAAATAATCTCCATTCGTTGAAACTGGTAGCTGATAGACTAGAAAATGCATATGTGATTCCTTGTGATATTTGGTGTGATCTTAATCCATTCCGCCGACATGAGTTGTACTCTTGGTATATGGTCAGCGACTTGGTTGACAGTGAAAGTGACGTTCGCGTGAATCGGAAGATGGAGTTGGTATCTACTACAGGTAATGTGGGAGGTAATTCAATGGTTGGAATCTGCTATCTTGTGAAGAAAGATGCTAATGTAGTAAAGGAGCGCATAGAAACACTTTGTCAAAATCGAAAATATGATAATTCATTTTGGGAAAAGGCACTTTACAACAAGAACAAAATGATTGTTGATGCAAGGGTGGTGCATGCAACGGACGTAGTGGAAATTAATACTTATGAACAACTGCGAGAATTGGATAGTGCCTCCAATCAACTGAAAACAGATGCAATTGAGGTCATTTGTAAGAACTTTGATGTAAAGGCTGAAGAGATTTCACAGATTACAGTATTGAAAAAGGGAATGACAAATCGTTCATTTCTTTTTAGCTGCAAAAACAAAAAATATATTATGCGTATACCGGGAGAGGGCACAGATCAGTTAATCAACCGCAAGGAAGAAGCAGCCGTGTATCATATAATCGCAAGTAAAAACATCTGTGATAATATTGCATACATTAATCCTGAAAATGGTTATAAAATCACAGAATTTATGGAAGGAGCCAGAGTATGTGATCCACTGAATGTCGATGATCTTAAAAAGTGCATGGCAAAACTTCGTGCCTTTCATCAACTAAAACTTTCAGTTGATCATACGTTTGATATCTTTGCTCAGATTGATTTTTATGAGAGCCTTTGGAATGGCAATTCATCTGTTTATAAGGACTATCAGAAGACAAAAGAAAATGTGTTGAGTCTTCGAGATTATATTGATTCGCATGTACAGGAGAAGGTTCTAACACATATTGATGCGGTTCCTGATAACTTCCTTTTTACGGAAGAAACATCTGGGAAGGAAGATATCCGTTTGATCGACTGGGAATATGCTGGCATGCAAGATCCGCATGTTGATATAGCGATGTTTTGCATTTATGCTTTATATAATAAACGTCAGGTTGATAGACTTATCAATATTTATTTTGAAAATAAATGCGATAAGGAGACAAGATTAAAAATATATTGCTACATTGCAGCTTGTGGATTGCTTTGGAGTAATTGGTGTGAATATAAAAGAAATCTTGGTGTGGAATTCGGTGAATATTCATTACGCCAATATCGATTCGCTAAAGATTACTATAAGTTTTTTAAGGAGGAGATGATTGAAAATGAAAGTAGATAATGCAATTATTATGGCTGCAGGCACGGCTAGTCGGTTTGCACCACTCTCTTTTGAAAAACCTAAAGCACTAATTGAAGTGCGTGGAGAGATTTTGATAGAACGACAGATTAAACAGCTTCAAGAAGCCGGGATTACTGACGTAATAATAGTAACAGGTTATATGTCAGAGCAATTTGATTATCTGAAAGAAAAATATGGTGTCACACTAATTTACAATTCAGAATATTTGACTCGCAATAACAATTCTAGCATACATGCTGTAAAAAAATATTTGAAAAATAGTTACATATGTTCATCTGACAATTACTTCTTGACCAATCCATTCGAAAAAGAAGTAGACGATAGTTATTATTCGGCTATATTTGCAGATGGACGCACTGAAGAGTGGTGTATTAGTGAAAGTGATGGCATAATTAAAAAAGTTGTTGTAGGCGGTGAAGATTCATGGATAATGTTAGGACATGTATTTTGGTCAGACGAATTTAGCCGAAAATTTATATCAATTCTTGAGAGGGAATATAATCAACCAGAAACAGCCAATAAATTATGGGAAACAATTTATATTGAGCATATTGATGAACTTAGGATGAAAATTCGTAAATATCCATCAGATTTTATTTTTGAGTTTGATACATTAGATGAATTGAGAGGGTTTGATAAAACATATGTGAATAATACCAGATCAAATATTATAAAAGAAATTGCAGAGAAATTAGATATTACAGAAGATAGAATAATTGATATCAAGTCCTTTAAGGATTGCAACAATGCTGCAGCTGGATTTTCATTTAATGCTGGGAAAAAATATAAATATTATTACGATTCGAAGAAAATGGAGGAAATATAGATGAATAAATTAAATAGCAAAAGAATAGACTGGCTTATTACATTGGCTCCGTTTATTATTATCATTTCATTAGCTGGTGTGTTATTTGCATTTCCAAATGAGTCAAATACTATTATAAGCAAGGTTCGATATTTTTTTGGTGATACAGTGGGAATTTATTATTTAATAATTGGCGTTGCTGTGTTGATAGTTTCAATTTATTTGGCTATTTCAAAATATGGGGATGTAGTCTTAGGTGAGCCAAATGAAAAGCCAAGATATTCATTTTTTGGATGGGGCAGTATGATGTTCACCTGCGGATTAGCAGCGGATATTTTATTCTATTCGTTTGCTGAATGGGTGATGTATGCAACAAATCCTCATATTGAAGAACTGGGTTCAGTAGCTGAATGGGCAGGTGTTTTTCCACTTTTTCATTGGAGTTTTATTCCGTGGGCGTTTTATCTGGTGCTTGCTGTAGCATTTGGTTTTATGTTACATGTCAAAAAAATAAATCGCCAGAGATATTCTGAAGCATGCAGACCAATCATAGGGAAGCATGCAGATGGTATTTTAGGCCGTATAATTGACTTGTTTGCGCTGTTTGCTCTTCTTGCTGGAACAGCAACGACTTTTAGTGTTGCAACACCACTTTTAGCAGCAATCATCGTAAAATTATTTGGAATAACGATTAGCAGAACCGTAGTTACTGTCATTATTTTAGTCATTACATGTGCAGTGTATACATATGCAGTATTACATGGATTTAAGGGAATTAGTTTTTTGGCGAAACTTTGTATATATCTTTTCTTTGGACTGTTATTAATTGTTTTACTTATAGGTGGACAAGGAAAATTTATTATTGAAAATGGTTTTCAAAGTTTGGGGAAAATGTTGCAGAATTTTATAGAATTAAGTACATTTACAGATCCGGGTCGTACTAGTAATTTTCCGCAAGATTGGACAATTTATTATTGGGCGTATTGGATGGTTTGGTCTGTTGCGGCTCCATTTTTTATAGGTAATATTTCGCGTGGTAGAACGATAAAACAGACGATTCTTGGCGGGTATGTATTTGGTGTAGGATCGACAATAGTCAGCTTTGTGGTACTTGGTAATTATGGTTTAGGACTTCAAGTGAGCGAAAAAACAGATTTTATTTCACAATATGTAGCGGATGGAGACCTTTACGGATTGATTCTTAATATTATAGATACAATGCCGATGGCAAATGTGATTTTAGTAATTACAGTGTTATGCATGATTGCATTTTATGCCACATCATTTGACTCCATTGCATACACTGCAGCTTGTTATAGTTACAAAAAACTAGGAGAAAATGAACACCCGCATAAATTAATCGAATTATTGTGGTGTCTATTGTTGATTGTACTCCCAATAGCTTTAGTCTTTTCAGAAAGTTCGATGAATAATATTCAAAGTATAAGTATCATTTCTGCGTTTCCGATTGGAATAATTATGATAGTTATGATTATAAGCTTTTTTAAAGATTTAAAAAAATATATAATTGAAAAAGATAAGAGTAGATAAAAACAAAAACTTGTAAAAAGGCAGGAGCCGCAGCGACCCTCTGAAAAAAGTCTGTAAAAAGTCAGTCAACTGTGGTAAAATATAAATAACACAGGAGGCTGATTTTTTATGGGAAGAAGAAAAAGAGAACCAATGAGCGAAGAAAAAAAGAACATCATCGGAATGCTGCTAGAGGAGTATGATATCCGGTCAGCAAAGGATATAGAAGATGCTCTGAAAGATCTTCTTGGCGGCACTATACAGGAAATGCTTGAATCCGAAATGGACGAACATCTCGGATATGGCGCTTATGAGCATTCTGACAATCCGGACTACCGAAATGGTAAGAAACCAAGAAAATACGTGGAAACTTCGGAGAAACGGAAATTGAAGTACCGCAGGATCGCGACGGAACATTTGAGCCAAAGGTCGTAATGAAGCGTCAAAAGGATATTTCAGGTATCGGACCGTTCATCAGGTGCGAAATACGCTGAAATACGTTGGCGAAAAAAACAAGAAAGAATTTGCTAATGATCTGAAAACAATTTACCATGCGCCGTCTGAGGACGCTGCACTTGAACAGCTTGAGCGTGTGACGGAGAAGTGGGAAAAGGATTATCCCAATGCTATGAAAAGCTGGTACAAGAATTGGGACGTCATATCGCCGATTTTTAAGTTTTCAGCGGAGGTCAGAAAGGTCATTTACATCACCAACGCCATCGAAAGCCTTAACAGCGGATACCGCCGTCTGAACAAGCAGAGAAGCGTATTTCCAAGCGATACAGCGCTCCTGAAGGCTCTGTATCTGGCAACCCATGAGATTACAAAGAAGTGGACTCTGCCGCTGAGAAACTGTGGCAGAGTTCTTGGCGAGCTGGAGATCATGTACCCCGACAGGCTTGGCTGAGCGAGCCGCTGAAAATCAGCCTGATTCCATTGCGCTGCGCTCCATTCCAGCAGACTGACTGTTGAAGAAGCTTGACAAATTACGGTATTTATTGTATACTGTAAAAAAAATGAGCGGCTGTTTTTCAAGCCGCTCCACAATATCGTTTTTTATCACTGTTGTTGAATTTACAGAGATTTTTTCGCAGGGCCACATGATACCTGGCTGGACCCATAACATTATCAATCTCAGTGATACGGAGGATCTTGTTACTGTTATGACCTGCAATGAGATATTTGATCCAAGTCACCCTGATACTTTTGGGGAGCCTGTGTAATGTCAGAATACATAAAATCCCTCCGCCAGCACCTAGGCCACACCCCTCTGCTGCAGGTGGGAGCAAGCGTAATAGTAATAAACGAAGCAGGCCAAATGCTCATGCAGCAGAGAACAGACTGCGGAAGCTGGGGATATGCAGGCGGCTCGGTGGAACTTGGAGAGTCTGTTGAGCAAACAGCCGAAAGAGAGCTTTTTGAGGAAACAGGTCTTAAAGCAAAAAAGCTCGAACTGCTTGGCGTCTATTCAGGCGAAAGAATGCAGTATACTTACCCAAATGGCGATAAGGTGTCAAACGTTGATATCGTCTACACCTGCCACGAGTATTCAGGCGAGCTTAAAATGCAGGCTTCTGAGGTGTCGCAGCTTAAATTTATTGATATCTGCGACCTGCCGGAGGATATTTTTCCTCCCAATAGACCTGCTATAGAAGATTACATCAATAAAAATAAAACTTAAAGGAGACACTGTTATGTGCGGAATTGTTGGATTTACTGGAAATAACGAGGCAGCCCCGATCCTCTTGGATGGCCTGTCTAAGCTTGAGTATAGAGGCTATGACTCTGCCGGTATCGCTGTAAGAAACGGTGACGCAGAGCCTGAGATCGTAAAAGCCAAAGGCAAGCTGAAAGTCCTAAAGGAAATGACTAACGACGGAAAAGCTGTAAAAGGTGCTTGTGGTATCGGCCATACCCGTTGGGCTACCCATGGCGAGCCGTCAACTGTAAACGCCCACCCTCATTGCAGCGACGATGAAAATGTTATCGCCGTACATAACGGTATTATCGAAAACTATCAGGAGCTTCGTGAAAAGCTTATCAAAAAAGGATATACCTTTAAGTCAGAAACTGATACCGAAGTTGCCGTAAAGCTTATCGACTATTATTACAAAAAGTACCTGGGTACTCCTGTTGACGCTCTTAATCATGCCCTCGTCCGTATCCGTGGCTCTTATGCCCTCGCTGTTATGTTCAAGGACTATCCCGGTGAGATATATGCCGCAAGAAAAGACAGCCCTATGATAATAGGAGTAACTGGCGGCGAAAGCTACCTCGCCTCTGACGTCCCTGCAATACTTAAGTATACAAGAAATGTCTACTATATAGGCAATATGGAGCTTGCAAAACTTACAAAGGGCGCAGTTGCTTTCTACAACCTCGATGGCGAAGAAATACAGAAAGAAATGAAAACTATCGAGTGGGACGCAGAAGCTGCAGAAAAAAGCGGATATGAGCATTTTATGCTCAAAGAAATACACGAACAGCCAAAGGTGATAAAGGATACTATCAATTCTGTCCTTACAGATGGAAATATTAGCTTTGAAAGCGTCGGACTTTCTGACGAGGATATGAAAAATATCCAGCAGGTGTATATCGTTGCCTGCGGCTCTGCCTACCATGTTGGTATGGTGGCTCAGTATGTTATCGAAGAGCTGACTTCACTATCTGTCCGTGTGGAGCTTGCTTCTGAGTTCAGATACAGACAAATGAAGCTTGCAAAAAATAGCCTCGCTATCATCATCAGCCAGTCGGGTGAAACTGCCGACAGCCTTGCAGCATTAAGACTTTGTAAGGATAAAGGAGTAAAAACTCTCGGTATCGTAAATGTGGTTGGCTCATCGATCGCAAGAGAAGCCGATAATGTCTTCTATACCCTCGCAGGCCCTGAAATATCCGTCGCAACAACTAAAGCCTATAGTTGTCAGCTCGTTGCCGCATATCTCCTTGCAATGCAGTTTGCAAAAGCAAAAGGGGAGATATCCGACGAAAGATTTGCTCAGCTCGTTGAGGAGATCAATACTATCCCTGAGAAGATAGAGAAAATTCTCGAGGATAAGGAGCGCTTGCAGTGGTTTGCTTCAAAGGTAGTGAATATAAAGGACGCATTCTTTATCGGCAGAGGTATCGACTATGCAGTAGGTATGGAGGGAAGCCTTAAGCTCAAAGAAATAAGCTATATCCATTCCGAAGCCTATGCGGCAGGCGAGCTTAAACATGGCCCTATCAGCCTTATCGAGGACGGAACTGTCGTGTTCAGCGTGGTAACTCAGTCTGCACTTTATGAAAAGACCATAAGCAATATGGTCGAGGTAAAAAGCCGTGGAGCAAAGCTTTTCGGACTTACTACCTATGGAAACTATGCTATGGAGGACGTTGCTGACTTCACAGTTTACACTCCAAGGATAGATAACCTTTTTGCGGCAAGCCTTTCAGTAGTACCGCTTCAGCTTTTGTCATATTATGTATCAGTAGGAAAGGGCTATGACGTTGATAAGCCGAGAAATCTTGCAAAGAGCGTTACGGTGGAGTAAAAAGAGAAAAATACTTACAGCGCTGTTTGCAGTGTATATCTTTGCCGTCCTCTGGCTCACACTTTTAGACCGACAGTGGGGCGAACGTCGGGCGGAACTTGTGCCCTTCTGGGAGGTGCGAAACCTTTTGGAGAACATAAGCATCAAGTATCTGCGTGATTTTTGGCTGGTACAGATTTTCGGTAACATTGCAATGTTTATACCTTTGGGCGTTTTGCTGCCATATCTTTGCGGTATCACAAAGTTCAAAAGCGTTTTCCTTATGTCCCTTGCCTTTTCAGCAGGTATCGAGATAACGCAGTATATCACAGGCAGAGGGCTTTGTGAATTTGACGATGTTTTCAACAACACTCTTGGGGCTTGCGTGGGGTTCACATCTTGGCGTTTAAAGATGAGATACAATAAAAAATACAAGAATGAGCAAAGTCCGTGGTAACAGGCTTTGCTCTAAGGCAATATATTTTAGTATTGCCTTTTTGCAAGCATAGTACAATGGTCAGTATACAAGCTTCCCAAGCTTGGGATGCGGGTTCGATTCCCGTTGCTTGCTCCAAATAGCTGAGCAGACGTTTTGCCACGTCTGCTTTTTCTGTATTCGGTTATTGATTTTTTACAGATTTTATAGTATAATTAGGATTGTAAAAATAATTGCTATCAATAACTTGGTTGGACTTTAGCACGTTCACTTCGTGCAGGCGATGTTCTTGTTCTCAGTAATGGTGAACTTGTAACAGTTGAATGGGTTCAGCACGAGATTCTTGAATCACCTATCAAGGTTTATAACTTTGAAGTTGAGGATTTCCATACTTACTTTGTTGGTGAGTGTGGAGTGCTGGTACATAATGATTGTGATGATTTTGATACATGGCTAAGTAAAGGTGATTCCGATAATAGTGTATATTTTGGAAAGATCGACGGTGATTATAAATACACAGGAATAACTAAGCAGTCTAAGAAAGCAAGACTTCAACAGCACAATTACGCTCCCACATCAAAAAGTAAATCAAAGCATATGTCTAAAAATTTTGATGATCTTGATATACAAACAAGTGGATTAACTCGAAATCAAGCGAGAGCAATTGAACAATATTACATAGAAAATGGACCTAATGAATTAAATAAAATTAATAGTATTAGTAATAATCATAGGTATTATGATAAAGCAAATGAATGGGCTGAGAAATATATTGCTGATTATAATTTGCCGAGGTTTTAATTATGAAATATAATGATAATAATATTTTGCTAAAAGAATGGCATGAGAGATATAACAAACAAAATGAGCCTATAAAAAAAGAATTAGACAGATTGCATGACGATTTAGTTCAAGGCAAAAATCATAATTTTCAGTTGCTGAAAATAAAAAGGTCATATAAATATCCCGAAAAAGGTGACATATTTGTTTTCCAGCCACGGCAAAATATATTTTTTTATGGATTGGTTTTGAATGCCCATGTAAATAATATGCAGGGTGAAGATATGTATGTTGTTGCATTGTTCAGAAGTAAATCAAAAAGTGTTGATGAGCTTTCGTTTAAATTAGATTATTCTGAACTTTTGCTTGCGCCGCTTATGGTTGATAGGTTTTATTGGACAAAGGGACTATTTTACAATGTTAGTCATATTGACAATTTAGGAACGCCCCCAAGTTATGGCTTTTTCAAAATAGCACGCGTAAAACCATTTTGGAATGAATTTGACGAACCGCTTGAACAACGTCCCGAATATTTGTCATCTGGTGCTCAAACCTCTGTAGGCGTAGGATATAAAGTTAATAAGGAACTGATTATCAACAAGAAATTATTGGAGTTCGACGATTAGAAAAAATGGATGGTATTCTGATATACATAAAGGTTGTTGATACAATCTATTAAAAATTTAGGGCAGTAATTTAGTGAATTATTGCTCTAAATCACGATAAGAATGCAGTATATTGTAGGCACAGGAGCATTTTCAAAAGCCGGAAAATCATGCAGGCTTTTAACTGCATTCCATAAAACAGGATCAGCAGGAAATCTTATGATCGGCTCATATGAATTGGGAAAAACGGCTGATAAATACATAAGTGGAGATGCAAGTTTCACCTGGGAAGAGATAAAGGGCGACTTATTTAAAGTTGCAATGACAGGAACGTCAATGTGGGGTTCTGCAAAGGACTTTGGCACATCTTATTGCTTTGTTGCTGGTACACTTGTAACTACTGAGGACGGACAAGAACCGATTGAAGAAATCGAAGTCGGCGATAGGGTTCTTTCGGAGGACGAAACAACAGGTGAAGTAGCTGTTAAAACGGTTACTGAAACTTATGTCAATGAGACAGACGAGCTTATTCATATTGGTGTAAATGGCGAAACTATTTCTGCAACACCTAGTCACCCGTTCTATGTTGACAAGCTTGGCTGGACACTTGCAAGAAGTCTCAGAGCCGGAGATGTTCTTGTACTTTCAAATGGCGAACTTGTAACAGTTGAATGGGTTCAGCACGAAATTCTCGAATCACCTATCAAGGTTTATAACTTTGAAGTTGAGGAGTTCCATACTTACTTTGTGGGCGAGTGTGGGGTGTTGGTGCATAATAAATGTACTAATGTACAGGGCTCTGGACATGGTCAAAATCCTAAACATAAAGATACAATTGATGCTACAATGGATGATTTTGCACAGTTTGGATACGGAACTAATGGAAAAGGTGGAGACTATGATGCGATTTATGGAAATAAGGCATTATCCACTGCTGGATTAAAAGGATCACAAAGACCAGATATAATTACAGTAAGGACAGAAAACGGGAAAACAATTTATGATATATACGAGTTTGCTAGCCCATCCCAATATACTGGTTCTACTGCATATAATAATCTAAGAAAGAAAATATCAGCAATGCAATCCCAAAATCCGAATACTGACACAGAATTTTTTAAATTTCATTTATTTGATTGGGGGTCATATTAAAAATGATTATACATAGTAATGATGAATCATTAATATGCCAATTCAATATGAACTATTATCATGATTTGCCACGTTATTTAGCTTTTCAAAGTGAAAAAATATTTTATAACTTTGGATATGAAATAAAAAAAATATATTGGGCAAAAGAAAAAAAACTATGGGCACCACCTTATAAAAGATATAAAGTGTTGCTTGAGTCAGATGAATTTTTAAATCTTGATTTTCAATCAGATTTTAATAGAAAAGATTTTGAGCCTCAGACTAGATTAGATATAGATGTTAATACAAGATACATTAATTCATTGGGAGTGATTAAATATAGTATAATAATAAACGATAAGCAACTATTAAGTAATATTTGGAATACTTACAAAATGTTAATAGAAATAATTTCTAAAATTAAAAATATAAGTATATCTGGTTATTCGTTTTTGTTGCCAAATTATTATGGAGCGGTTTCATTTGCTTCAGGTATACTGCGTAAAATGAATATGCCGTGTTCCTTAAATAATCTAGCTTCTTGGTATTCGAGTTCAGATTTGGTTAATAGCACAATTGGTTTAATTAATTGTTTTTCAGATCTGACCGAATATCAAAATCAATTTTTGATGAATATCTTTGGTAAGGATAATGTCATTAAATTTAGCAATATTACAATCTTTTACAATTCGTATGCTGAAAATCTGAATATTGCAGATTATATAGTATCTGACAATTATAATGAAATTTGCAATATGTTAGAACAGAAATTACCTTTTAAAAGACATATTTACCACAAAGAGTTATAACATTTAACATTTTGAGTGCGTGGTGCACGCGGCTTACATAAAAAATTACCGTGTGCATCAATGTGGGGTTCTGCAAAGGACTTTGGCACATCTTATTGCTTTGTTGCTGGTACACTTGTAACTACTGAGGACGGACAAGAACCGATTGAAGAAATCGAAGTCGGCGATAAGGTCCTTTCGGAGGACGAAACAACAGGTGAAGTAGCTGTTAAAACGGTTACTGACACCTATGTCAATGAAACAGACGAGCTTATTCATATTGGTGTAAATGGCGAAACAATTTCTGCTACGCCGACACACCCATTCTATGTTGATAAACTTGGTTGGACTTTAGCACGTTCACTTCGTGCAGGCGATGTACTTGTACTTTCAAATGGTGAACTTGTAACAGTTGAGTTCGTTCAGCACGAGATTCTGGAATCACCTATCAAGGTTTATAACTTTGAGGTTGAGGATTTTCATACTTACTTTGTGGGCGAAAATGGTATTTTTGTTCATAATGGGTGTGGAATAGAAGAAGTATCAACAAACAACATTAGTAATGAGTCAGCATCCAAAGGAAAGCGTTGGCAAGTGGGAGACCCTATAGACGCGCCAACAGCATCTGGTAAAAATCCTAAGTGGTCTACAGTACGCCAACGTTATTGGAAAAATGAAGCTTACAATAATTCTGGAAATTATAGTGCGAGTGACCTCGCAAGAATGAAAAAGGGTAAAGCACCATCAGTTCAGTATCCAGAAAATGGTCAATGGTATTCAATGGAACTTCATCATAAAGACACTCCACAAAGAGATGGTGGTTCAAATACACTAGAGAATTTACTTCCGGTTTCTCCGTGGAAACATGATGAAATAGATCCTTATAGACACTTTAAGCCTTAGGAGGAAAAAATGAAAGCATTTTCAGTATTATTTCAAGAACGTAATTCCCCTATAATTATTTATAATGGGAAAACCGTATATCGATATTTAAGATGTACAGAAAAAGGAAAATACATATTAAAATTTAGGAATATTAAGACACGAGCTAAGCGTATGCAGTTCTTTATGGTTCATCTTCTTAAAATGGATGGAGAAATCTATGTAAATGATAAACCATTCCTCGTTCCTAAAACGAAATTTCCACAGCTTGCTATAAATGAAGAAGAACTTCGCAATTGTCGCAGTATAATAATTAGTCTCACAAGTGGTCATTTTACCATTTGTAACGGAGAGGACACTTCTGGGGAAGGTTTGTATGCAGATTCTTTGATATTTGGCGCTGCAATTACTATCGATCGGTTAGATGAAGGTTGGTTTAGATTAAACTGCAACGACACAGAAAATGATGACGATTTTGATGATTTGATATTCGAGATGAAAGTCGAAACCAATGACAGAATGATTGATATAATTGAGGAATGGCAGCCGAGATATTGACTGATAAAGCAGCGGCATCCAGTTCGCTTCTTTTCTTATTTAACAGTTATATACAACAAATTTAATATTATGTTGTAGGTCTGCTGATTATAGACAAATAGCTTATCCATATTTGTGTAAACGGTGAAACTATTTCTGCAACACCTAGTCACCCATTCTATGTTGATAAACTTGGTTGGATTCGCTATTTCACTAAGTAATGTAGAATGGTGGTATTCGTGCGGAAGTGGTGGAGTATGAACAAGCTAACATACATCGCCGCAACACGATCGTAGACAATTGGCTTGCCGATTGATAATGCTGCTTCTCTGTTATATCCTCGAAGTCGATAAGGTTTGTCGAGATTCTCCTTGAGCTTTCTCTTGCAACGTTTAAACTCATCCTTGATTTTCTGAATGTATTCTGCACGCTTTGCAGGATCATTTTCCATGTCCTGCAAAACGGCATAGTATGTATTCTGTGCGCACATAGCCCTGCAATAGTGGAGTCCATCCGGGACGCGTGCTTCTGCCTTTGTCAACAAAAAATCATTGCCCGTTTTTTCAGCACGACTAATATATTCTTTTAGCTTTGCCACTGCGACAATTCCTTTCAACACCGTACGATTATGTTTGCCACCCTTTCCAATACTAAAAATGTGGACAGTTTCGCTGTCAATGAATTTAATATCATCGACTTTTAAGTGAGCAAGCTCACGGCGTCGTAAGCCTGTGGTCACTCCAACATCACGAGTTGTTTCACCCGTTTCAGTATTGTATTTTGTCGGATCATTCTTTAAATGAGCTCCATGGCGTGGAGGGTGTCTGTAGTCACTTATTTTTTGACCGAAAATCTTGCATAACGCAGATAGATCAGTGTTGAGAGTGTTAGCTGACAACCCCCTAGCTTCTCGTACATCAATGTATTCTTGTATATATTTTACAGCCTCATTCATTGTTAAATGACTTGTTTGAAACTTTGCATTAAGATATTTGCAGTATTGTTTTAAGACGCCGAGATATCTTTTAAAAGTGCCTTCAGAGAATATCTTCCATTTAAAAGTGTTTATTCCTTTCAAAATTTCTTTGATTTCTTCATCTTTAAAGCCTTTGTTTTTTAGACTCTTAACAGCCTTAGCTTTCTTTCTCTTTTTTAAAACCTTGAATCGGTGTTTCTTTTGACCGAATGAACGCATTCCAGTTAGCCTATTAGTCAAGACATACTGCAACGTGTTGTTACCAATTTCTACCTCTACATTTTTACCGTCAATAATTCTATTTACAATTTTAAACTTGCTCATCGAAATACTCCTTTTTAGGGTCCTTGCTTTGTGTGTGGGTGGGGTCAAGTGCGGTTGATACTAACAGTATAAAGGTGTTATTTAGCAGCACCAAAGGCCAGTGAATCGGATTATAGACCGACCACCAAATGAAGACGCATGTCTTTCGAAAGACATGCTCAGTGGACACCTTTATAGTGTTAGTGGCTCTCTTACGCCGAACCTCGCGCTACTGGTCAGGTAGACTAATTGATCTAAAAAACAATTAGTGGAACCATTTTGGGAGTATTATATTTTTTTATTAATAAATTTGTAAAATGCCAAAAGCTTCTACAAACCGTATGATTTATAATGCAAACTATAACAAAGTGGGTCAGTGCATTTATAATAAAGATCTATGGAATAGACCTTTATTAGATTTTGAATGGAATAGGTTTCATATATGCCAATATTATAAAAAACGATCATATATGCTATACAAGACGTTATTAGTCTTAACTGTTTATTCAACTACATATTTTTTACAAAACTGTTTTTTGCGTTTCCGAAAATCAGGAATGCAATGTTGGACTTTTTTAAACAAGTATTTCCTTGTTAGTATCGTTGAGCTTGTCAATTTCATATTACGTAAATCAATAGCAAATAGTATAGCCTGAATTATTTCAAATTAAAGATATTGTTTTTTTAAATGTAAAATACTTTTGTTGAGCTGACATACCACAATATGGATCATGAGCATGTTCAGATTTTTTATTGTTTTAATTTACTTCAACAAATGTTTCCTGCTGGAATTGCTGAGGTGAATTTTTTGTCATATTTCGCAAACACGACGAAAAAGCAAAAAGAGAGCCCACATTCTTTTTTTACGAATGTGAGCTCTCTATTTTTTGATACAAAAAAAGAGCATCTAAATGACTTAGATACACTAAACTTATACTTCTTTTAACAATTCAATTTTATCATATTTTTATTCAAAAGTCAATGCATTTTATCAATAAAATAAAAATTTATCTGAAGTTTATGCGTTTTCAACAAGGAATAACAAGCGTATTCGGATATAATGTACAAACTGATTGGCGGAAAATATCAACTATCTAAGTTGAACACTCATTATATAATAAGAAAGACAGTGAATTTCACTATTGATAGTATCTTTGTTATAAGCTTGAATAAGTAAAGATACCGAGTAACTTATTATTCTATTTTATTATGAGCAGTATAAGAAAAGAGATAGATATAACATATAAGTCAATTACATCTTTTTTTATATTGCAGCTAATTATAGGTGCTTTGTCAATAAAAACTGAGCCACTTATCCTTATTTCTTATTTATTTGCTTACTTATTATAGTTTTATGTTTATATAAATGAAAATTTGTTGCTTTCTAATGCATTATCTTTAAAACTTCTTGAGCTATTGCTTTTTTAGGGCAAACGTGATACAGAAAATAAACAACTATTATTTGCATTTAAACGATATATCTTCTTCCTTTGTAATATAAGCGGTGCTTTCTTCTTATATATTATAATGAGTAGCTTATTCTTCTTATTTTATCTTATAACAAGAATAAGCAAACATACTGAGTATGTATGATCAAATAAAACTGAACCACTTATCCTTATTTCTTATTTATTGCTTACTTATTATAGCTTTATGTTTATATAAATGAAAACTTGTTGTTTTCTAATTTGCTAACTTCAGATTTTACAGCAATACCGCAAATGAAACATTAACATATTTGTGCAATACGCTGATTTTATCTTTAAAACTACTTGAGCTATTGCTTTTTTAGGGCGAATGTGATATGGAAAAGAAACAACTGTTATTTGCATTAAAACGATATATCTTCTTCCTTTGTAATACAAGAAGCGGTGCTTTCTTCTATATTATAATGAGTAGCTTATTCTTCTTATTTTATCTTATAACAAGAATAAGTAAACATACTGAGTATATATGATC
>NZ_JBCPGA010000021.1:38142-43257 GCF_040914135.1 Ruminococcus sp. RTP21204st1_B2_RTP21204_210225
ATAACAAGAATAAGTAAACATACTGAGTATATATGATCAAATAAAACTGAACCACTTATCCTTATTTCTTATTTATTTGCTTACTTATTACAGTTTTATGTTTATATAAATGAAAACGTGATGTTTTCTAATGCGTTATCTTCGAGCTTTGCAGCAATATTACCAATGAAATGTTTGCACAATTGTATAAAAAGCTGATTTTATCTTTGAAACAACTTGAGCTATTGCTTTTTTAAGGCGAACGTGATAAAGAAAATAAACAACTATTATTTGCGTTAAAACGATATATCTTCTTCCTTTGTAATATAAGCGGTGCTTTCTTCTTATATTATAATGAGTAGCTTATTCTTCTTATTTTATCTTATAACAAGAATAAGTAAACATACTGAGTATATATGATCAAATAAAACTGAACTACTTATCCTTATTTCTTATTTATTTGCTTACTTATTACAGTTTTATGTTTATATAAATGAAAACGTGATGTTTTCTAATGCGTTATCTTCGAGCTTTGCAGCAATATTACCAATGAAATGTTTGCACAATTGTATAAAAAGCTGATTTTATCTTTAAAACTACTTGAGCTATTGCTTTTTTAGAGCGAATGTGATATGGAAAAGAAACAACTATTATTTTCATTCTTTCTTTGTAATATAAGATGTTGTAATATAAGATGTGTTGTTTCTTCTTGTTTTGTTTTATAACAAGAATAAGTAAACATACTGAGTATATATGCTAAAATAAAACTGAGCCACTTATCCTTATTTCTTATTTTTTGCTTACTTATTATAGCTTTATGTTTATATAAGTGAAAATTTGTTATTTTATAATGCATTATCTTTGAGAATTACAGCAATATCGCCAATGAAACATTAACACCTTTGTGCGATCCGCTGATTTTATCTTTAAAACTATTTGAGCTATTGCTTTTTTAGAGCGAATGTGATATGGAAAAGAAACAACTATTATTTGCGTTAAAACGATATATCTTCTTTATTTTGAATATATAATATGTCATTTATTTTCTTATCTTATAAGTTGAACAAATATATCAAGTAATACAATTTTATTTATAATTATAAACAGTGTTATGGTGATCTGTCGTGGCACTGTTTGTATCTTCATCTGGGTGCTTTTAGTTGATAAATATATATGCTTTCTTTTTTTTGCTATGCCAAAGATAAGAATGAAAGTAACGAAGTTTTATTTATTGATGATTTGAATTTTAAAAGCGAAGTTCAAATTCTTGGAGAAGAGTTCGTTGTGTCGCCTGCCAAAAATCCTTTTGCGGTTTCTGTTGTAAAAAAATGCAGAAAGGCAATCGCTTATTTATCTTCATAACCACCCAAGTACAAATAATTTTTCTATAGCTGATATTGATACGTTTATATGCGAGGGTTCAATAAAGGCGATGTCTGTTGTTACAAATCAAGGCGAGGTTTATGTTTTGAATAAAAAGGCTGGCTATGAATACAATAAAGCAAGGCAGCTTATGTCTGAAACATTTTATTCTTTTGAAGAAGATGAGATTGATAATAATGAATTTGTAAAAAGATTCATAAAGAAATGTAATGAAGGAGGAATAGAGTATGTTAAATCCAAATAGACCAATTAAACCTCTTGATGACAGACCAAAAACACGCAGTGAAATTGCCGATATTATCGGATCTATGATGCACACAGATGAGAACGGCAATCCGGAAAATGAAACTGATGAACAACATACCGCATAATATTAATACCGCTCCGCTACGGCGAGGCGGTATTTTTATACCCAAACATCGGAACTAAGCACCTTACCGGGTGTTTTTTTCATACACAAACTAGCCATAAGGGACTCTATCGACAATGGCATAGATCTTCATTGTCACAAAAAATGTTCCGCTAGGTCAGATGCTATGAATATAACAGAAATTCACGAAAGGTGAGAATGAAATCCACCACCCCACAAATTTTAACTATTTAGCAAAATATCAAACCATAGCAAAAATAAGAACAAATTCGTAAAGTATATCTAATAGTATTGTATTTTATACCATCTTGTAGTATAATGTACATATGACAAAAGCCGTAAACCAACTAAAAACAGGACAAACATATGAAGAAAATACTTATTACTATTTGTGTGGCAGTGGGTGTATATTTTGCATTTAGCAATACAATTGATGAATTTCTGTATCCAGAGAAAAGACCGGGATTGAATACATACGACACATACACCACAACAACACAGCAGACCACTACCGCAGTTACTCAGCAAACACCCATAGTCACTGATGAGGACGGATATGAGCCTCGTGACGACCGAAAGCCTGACTATGTTCAGCCTGCAGACCCCACATGGTCGAAAAGGACTTTTAACTGGACGAGCTATGACAAACGATATACCTTTGAAATATCAATGAATATTCAGGACGATATGTATGAATATTATCATAGCCTTTTGAGATACTCATATGTGAAAGATTATCATAACTATGTAAGTGACGACAATAATCATAAGCTCGTAAAACAGCTTGCAGACGAAATAAAAAGCCTTTGCGACCAATGCGGTTATGGCGAATCTGAGACTATAAGAGAAACTGCAAATTTCGTGCAGAGCATAGAGTATGTTGACGACATGACCTCAACGGGATATACTGATTTTCCCAAATATCCTCTGGAAACGCTTTATGACCAGTGCGGAGATTGTGAGGACTCGTCCATACTTTTGGGAGCTTTGCTCAAAGAGCTTGGCTATGGCTGCATTTTTATCGAGCTTCCTGAACACGTTGCAATAGGAGTAAAGGCAACAGACGATGCCCCCGGCACGTACTATGATTACAATGGAAGCCATTATCTTTACATAGAAACTACCAACTCCGGCTGGGATATCGGAAGGCTTCCTGATGATTTCAACGAGGAAAAGGCTAAGATATATGATGTGTGGTAAAATTTCAAAAGCCCACAGATGCGATCAATGTGATCGGGTCTGTGGGCTTTTTTATTATGTTGAATATCAGAGATTTATCTAATTACAAAATGAATACCTTGTATCTGTTATTTTCTATCCTTAAAGAAATCCGCCCATTCGGGATTTTCTTTATCAAAAATCTGTTTCTGCTCTTTTGTTAATTTATAAGGATAATCATGGAACATATTAAATTCAGTGGTTTTGTCAAAGCTGAATATCCACACTCCGATAACTGTAGGGTCATCTTTCCACCAAATAGTATCGGTTTCTTTGTTTTTGTACCATATGTTTGGCACTGCACTCGACCTCTTTTCATAAATCACATTCTCTTGCAATTTCAGTACATTCAATCTCAAGCTGAATTATCAAGTCTTAGATTATCAACACTGAAATACGTGGCTTCAAAAATTCAAATGTCATATTTATTTTTGGCAAACTATTTTTTCTATCCTGCAACAATGTCTCTTATTATCATCATAACTGATCCCCACAAGCAAAACCTCGCCCGAATAGTCTTTCAAGCAATCAGGATAATTCTTGTCCTTTATCTGCTGTATCGCTGACTCAGCAGATTTGTTGTATTTCAGTTCGACTATCATCGCAGGGTTGCTGTTATTTCTTCTTGGCTTGAAAACAAGATCAGCATAACCCTTGCCCGCAGGCAGTTCACGCTCCACTGTATATGTCCTCTTTGCAGAGTAATAAGCAATGGAAATAACGCAGGAAAGAGAGTTCTCATCATTGTATTTCAGAATAGATGTATTCTCGCTGTGCGCTTTATTGATAAGGTCAGCAACAGCCTGTTCATCACCATTTATAGTAGCCTGCAAAAGCTTGTCGGAAGCATTGATAGCTTTCATAACTTCTTCCCAACCGCCGTCTTCGATAGAGTTTATAAACTCCTGAGCGACTTCGCTGTTTGGAATCCACACGCACTTTGTGTAAAAATCAAAAGTCAGATAACCAAGGTGGACAAGCAGCGTGAAAATATCGTCCGCACTGCGCAGAGTAGTCATATCATTCTGAAATTTTGTCGGGTTTATCGGTATTTTCTCGCCTGCCACAAGCCGTGTCACTTTGTCTTTAAGCCCGTCAAAATTCATATCAATGTAGACTTTCAGCGCCTCATAGGTTTCTGTGGAAGTCCAATAGCTGTCAAAATCGTGACCTGTCATTGACATTACCACCGAACGAGGATTGTATGTTGCAATGCCTTTTAAATTATAGCCGTCATACCAACGCTTAGTTTCATCAAAAGGCATATTATATTTTTCACAAAGCCCCTTGACTTCGTCCTCAGTAAAGCCTGTATACTCTGCATACTCACGGGGATTTGTCATCGAAACCTCCGTAAACATATTTAATGCAGAATGTTCGCCGTACTTTTTTATGGGCAAAATGCCTGTCATATATGCGAGCGCAACATAGCTTTGGTCTTTCAAAAGATTTCGCAGAAAGTCAAGATATTTTGTCTGAGCGTCAGAATCGTTTTTGTGTATACGGAATATGCAGTCCCATTCGTCGATTATGAAAATAAAAGCAATTCGTTTGTCAGTATATATTTCGCCTAACACAGATTGCAGATTATCCCAGTCAAAACAATCAACGTCTGAAAAGCCCTTTTTCAGCTCGTGAAGCAATCTGCGCCTGAGATAGTCAAGCATTTCGTCCATAGTTTTAGAACGGTCAAGAAAATCGACCATATTTATATGAATAACATTATACTTGTTCAGATGCTTTTCGAAATCAGCAGATTTTGCGATCTTTAGCTCAGATAACATCTTACGAGAATCACAGCCACGGCTGTAATAGGCGGTGAGCATATTTGCTGCCATTGATTTGCCGAAACGACGTGGTCGGCTTACGCAAATAAACTGCTGTTCGGTAAAAAGTTTTGCATTTGTAAGTTCTATAAGTCCACTTTTATCAACATATATCTGTGAATTTATTGCACGCTGAAAATCAATATTATCAGGGTTAACGTAAATGCCCATTTGTCTTGCCTCCTTGAAAATATTTGTTATTCCTATTATACCATTTTTCTGCGGGGAAAGCAAGTCGATTTTTAGAAGCAAAACTTGTTAAAATGTAGTGCTACAATAGATATTGGACAAAATTAAGAAAAAAGAAAAGAGAGATAGGCAAAAATCTGATAAAATAAA
>NZ_JBCPGA010000022.1:0-38656 GCF_040914135.1 Ruminococcus sp. RTP21204st1_B2_RTP21204_210225
TTCGTCTACAGATATCTGAAATACGGTCGTTAATTCGGCGCGAGCGGTAGTTTAAGCGTGATTTTATTGTAAAATTTTACTTGATATTTTAATAGTTCTATGTTATAATTAAAAGCAAAGGGAGGCGAAATTATGAAGATTGCCGTATGTGATGACGAAATAATTTTATATGAAGAATTATATACGCTTTTAAACGAATATTCCACATTAAAAAAAGAGCCGATTTTAACTACATATTTTAAAACCGGATATGACCTTTTATCAAGTACTGAGAAGTTTGACATTATATTTATGGACTATCAGATGGACGATATTGACGGATTGGAAACATCCAAACGTCTGCGATTAAAAAATTCAGACGTTACTATTATTTTCCTCACCGCATTTCCTAAAATCGTTTTTCAGTCCTTTGAGGTAAATACGTTTCGTTTCCTTTTAAAGCCGATAAAAAAAGAAGATCTGTTTAAATCTATCGACGATTATCTTGATTCTGTCAGAACAGATGATTTTCTCATATTGAACACTAACGACGGTTCGTGGAAAGTCAGGTTATCTGAAATTATTTATGTCGAATCAAAAGACAAGCACACTATAATACGAACTGTTGACAATCAACTTGAATGCTGCCGATATATGCAGGAAATTGAAAAGATGCTTCCCAAAGACCGATTTACACGTTCTCACAGGTCATGTATAGTAAGCTTTCTCCACATAAGAAATCACGATAATAAAACTATCTATTTTGATAACAACGAACGTGCTTCCATAAGCAGAAGGTATCTGACCGATTTCAAAAAAGCTTTTCAGGAATACATAGTAAGATATAACACAAAGGACTGATATAATGAACACTGTAATCTCAAATGCCGTCTTTATTATCTCGGACTTGCTTCTGCTTGTTAACCTGATTCTCATAAGCAAATCTGCTGATTTGGAAGAATTTAAACCCAGTTGGATTAAATCGCTCTCCGTATCGGTTGTTCATGGAAGTTATACTCTGATTTTCAGTTCATATTTTGCAGAATCATCAAAATTCATGATGACAGTACTGCTTGCCGTATATTATCTGCGTTTTTTGGTTTTTCCGTTTATCTTCACTAAAAAAATAAGGTTTATTTCATTCTATATGCCTTTGCTGCTGATATCCTTGGATTCACTCATGCAAAGCTGTGCCTTATGGATATTTAAGCTTACAGCCTCGAATTTAAACGAATTGACAATAAACAAGGTCACTTCAATGATATTTCAGCTGTTTGTTCTTGGCTTGATTTGCTTTTTATATAAAAAAGAGCAGTTTAAAAATTTAAGATTTGCATTTAAGTCAACGTCTAAAGCGGTGGGAATATTGATGCTTTTATGTGTCTTTATTATGGAAGGAGTCGTTACGCTTATTTCCTTTGAAACAGACAATATTTCTGTTCAAAAGGGATTTTCAGAATTCTTCCTACTCATTTTAATGATAGTAATGTTTGCAATCATGTTTCTGCTGTTTATAAACAGTATGTCAAAAAAGTATTTTCAAGACACATCTGATCTGCTTTTAAAACAGATAGATACTCAGCTCCGACATTATAAAGCCTTAGACGATATGAAGAAAGAATTTCATTCTTTCAGACACGATTACATTAATCATATGCAATGTGTATCAGCTTTGATCTCATCAAATAAGAACGAGGAAGCTGTTCAGTACATAAATAAATTATCTAATTCCAAAACCATGACAGAAAAACCGTATGAAAGCGGAAATAATATTTTAGACTCAATCCTTACAGAAAAAGCTGAGTTTGCAAAGGAATGCGATACAGAAATATGCTTGGACGGTTTGTTTACGCACGATTTTGATCCCATCGATCTATGCGTTATTTTTTCTAACGCTCTTGACAATGCCATAGAATCCTGCGGTAAGATCGGCGGACATAAAGTAATTGACATAAAACTGAACATACAACAGGGATATCAATTTATTTCAATCAGTAATCCCACAAATGAGGAAAATGACGATCTTAAAACAACCAAAGACGATAAAATACATCATGGGTTTGGTATTAACAATATACGAAATTCTGTTAACAAGCATAACGGAACTTTTGATATAAATAACGGCAATGTTTTGTTTTGTCTTAATATTACTCTTAAATTATGAGATATTTATATATAAAAACAAGGAGTGTTTCACACAATATACTCCTTGTTCTTTTACTACTTATCGTTACCGCATTTATGACGGTTGCCGGATTGCTTTTTATTGTTTCTGCTCTCGCCGTCCAAAGCGCTTTCAGCCATTGTATGACCGCCTTTGGCTTTCATCTTTCTGACTTCTTTGGGATCAAGCTGTGAATCCTTTGACATTTTATCAACTCCAATCTGTAATTAGTATATGCGTCTTTTCAAGTAATATTATCAATACATTCCTCCGGTGACTTATCTTCTCTCAGCCCCTTAAAAACAGGCTGCCGCATACCGCCGCTTTCGGTTTTCATCATATATTTTACTGTACATACAAGTTCGGGAGTTACCCATACAGCATTTTCATTGCCTTTCGGAATTTCAGAAAAAGGACAATCTGTTTTATTTAAAGTCTTTATTCTTCTGAATGGTTCTCCGCCAACTCCCAGAGTAACATGACCCTTGTAAACAAGCTGACCATTACTGTACTGTCCGAGGATAATGCTGTTCATACTGTTTTCTTTCGGAACATAGCCCAAAACTACGAAATCATCGTCCTGCAAATACTTAATTTTGATCCAGTCCTTAGTCCGCTTATCAAAGTAATACTTGCTGTCCTTACGTTTCGCAACGATACCCTCCAATTCCTGCTGTTCGGCAAGGGCATAGAATTGGATACCGTTTTTCTCAATAAACCTCGATACTGCAAATCTGCCGTTTTCCGATATTACCGCTTTCTGTAGAAGTTCTTTTCTTTCAGTCAGCGGCAAGTCCGTTACCTGTCTGTTCTCATAATACAGAATATCAAACGCAGTAAAACATGCAGGATATTTCTTCGCCGCCATATCTATCTTTACGGGATTGCTCATCATACTGCGTTTCTGTATTTCAAAAAAATCCGGTCTGCCGTCCTTAATGACCGCAAGCTCTCCGTCCAGAATACAGCGGACATTCACATTCTTATGAATTTCTGCAAGCTCCGGTACTTTCGGCAGCATTAAGATATTTCGTTTGTTCTTCAGAATCGTTTTGTCTCTGTCAAGGTATGCGATACAGCGTTCGCCGTCAAGCTTTAATTCGTAGATATACTCATCGCTGTCAAAGGGTTGTCCCTCTGTGCCGATCAGCATCGGTCTGATATTTTTTGTTTCCCAGATATCAGTCATTCTTTACGCCTGCCTAGGCAAGACTTTGCTTGAGAGCCTCCATAATGTCAATGACATTGACCTGAACATCGGGAGTGGAGGCAACAATATCCTTGCCTGCGATCTTCTGTTCAATGATTTCACGCAGCTTGAACTGATATTCGTCCTTGTATAAACTCGGCTCAAAATCCTTGACCATTGTGTTGATCAGCGTTTTCGCCATAGTCAGTTCCGCTTCGTTTAATTCGGGATGTGCAGGCTCTTTCGGAACTTGCTTTACCTCGTCGGCGAAAAACATGGTTTCAATCAGTATACCGTCGTCTGTAGGAATAAGCGTAAGCAATTTTTCCTTTGTACCCATAACGGTTTTGGCGACAGCGACCTTATTCTCATCTTTCATTGCTTTACGAAGTAATTCAAACGCCTTATCTCCTCCGGCTTCGGGAACTGCGTAGTACGTCTTATCATAATAAATAGGGCGAATAGAATTCAAATCAGTAAAATGCAGGATATGAATAGTCTTATCCTTTTCGGACTTCGCCTTTTCAAAATCCTCATCTGTCATAATCACGAACTTATCCTTGTCGTACTCAAAGCCTTTTACGATATCCTTTGATGAGATCTCCTTTCCGCAGGATGCGCAAACCTTTTTGTACTTTACTCTGCTGCCGTCCTCTCTGCAAAGCTGATTGAAGTGTATATCGTTATCCTGCGTTGCCGTATACAAACCGACAGGAATATAGACTAAACCGAATGAAATTGCGCCTCTGTGTGATACTGCCATTGTAAACGCCTCCTTTTTCGTTAGTATATCCGTTCCATAACAAGAAATACTAAAGGACTATCAGTTAATATGATTGCTCATAACTCTGCAACTGATCATCCTTAATTCCGAGCGACTGTTTCTTCCGATGTATCATTCTCCGCAGCCTGCTGTCCACCGTCCGTCTGACCGACTTATACTTCTGCGTATAGTCATCTTCGATGCACCTACTGAGATTTGCAAACAAACCAAAGATCGTATTGGCAAGCACAGCATTTTCAAACTGTGCCATATTGTTCAGCATATTCTGAGCATACTCATTACCGTTATTTGCGGACTTTGTAAGCCATTCCACTGCTTTTGTCTTATCTTTTTCAAGTCCCTCCGCTCCGAAAAGATAAAGCCTACCGAGCTGATAGCTTGACCACACATTTTTATCTGCGGATTTTTCAAAGCAGTCTACGGCTTTGAGAATATCATACTTTTCTTTTTGCAAATAAAGTTTACCGAAAGCATACTGTGTGAATTCGTTATCTTCGGCTGACAGCAAATATTTCTCTGATTTATCCAAGTCCTGCAACACGATATCGCCCTTGAAATATATCTTGCCAAGCTTGTAACAGGCATAAGCGTCTCTGCTGTCGGCACACTCTGTAAGCATAGCAAGTCCTTTGTCAATGTCCTGATCTAAATGCTCACCCGAAATAAGTTCAAGGGCAAGAAAACGTTTTGCATTGATATTCTCAAGCTTTATTGCTTTTTCAAGTAGCTTTACAGCCTTTTCAATATCCTGTGGAATATTTTCTCCGAGCAGAAGCACCTTTCCGTACTCGTACAACCCATTCTTGTTATTCATTTCTTCAGATCGTTTGAAGTAATCTATAGCCTTATCCATATTGATGTCTGTTCCGAGTCCCTTTTTAAACATAGAACCAAGTTTGTAATATAGGTTATCGTCAGCCTGATCCTTACTTTCAAGTTTAAGAAAACCCGATAATGCGGCTTTATAGTATCTCTGCACTGTATCTTCATTTTCGGTAACATATTCGCCTTTACTATACATCTGAGCAACAGCGTATGATGCATAAGGCTGTCCCTGTGCAGATGATTTTTGATACCACAGAAACGCCTGCGATAAATCTCTTTCCACGCCGTTTCCGTAATAATATAGGTTGGCAAGACTGAACTGCGCAAACTTGTTTTTCTGCTTTGCCGATCTTTCAAACCATTCAAAAGCCTTTTGGTAGTTTTGTTCCGCACCTGATCCGTAGCAATACATTTTGCCTATTCGATATTGAACATATGGCTTCAGCTTCTTTGAGCTTGGCTCGACTTCAAGAAAGCCTTTTAACGCTTCCGAATAATATCTTAGCGACTTTTCCTCATCTTTTGTACTAAGTTTGTCAGTTGAATGTAACTTCCCTAAATCGTGAATAGCAAGAACATTGCCTGACTTCGATTCAGTAAGCAAAAGCTGTTCCGCTTTTTGAAAATCTTCAAGCTTTGAGTTCTTATCATAAATCAGCTTGCAGGCTTCTTGGTAGTTATTACTCCACTTTAAATAATAGTTGCTGTCCGAAACATAATCAGCAGTATAGGTTGTGACTGTATTATCATTTTCAAATTGTTCCGTTTCATCAACAAGCTGAGAAATCACAACATCTGAATCATCAATATCGGACACTGTCAGTTCAGTGTCTTGAACTACTGCGTCGACTACATGGTTATTCATATCAAGCACAGTCCTGATTATTATATTTCGCACAGGTTGAAAAACCTTATTGTCGGTAAGTGAAGGCAGTTCTTTTTCCTTTTGCGTATAGGTCTTGTATTTCAAATGCTCCAAGCTGCACCATTTTTCATAGAGCTGATGGACATTCTCATCTTTTGCAAGCTCCGAAAATATATTGTTGACCGTTTCCTTGACATCGGGAGGAAGATATCCATACACTTTTTTGCCTTTTACATTCTGTAACTGAGAATGTAGTTTAAGGATAAAATTTTCAAGCTGCGGATTGTCAAAACCGCCTTGCTGAATTTTTCTGACGATACTTTCAAACTCTGTTTTGGATACAGCTTTCAATTCGTCACGGCTTAAAGTCTGCTTCTGATATATTGACTGCAAATCGTCATGGAATATGTCATTTGCAAAGGCTGAACGTATCTGATCTATGCCCTTAGCGGTTAAAAATCCCTGCTTTGGATTCGTCGAATACACAAGCAGATGAATATGGGGATGATGAGCTGTATCATGAAAAGAGGCATACCATTTCAGATTGCAGAGTGGAATACGCTGCGATTTTGCAATGTCGGAAATATGCCTTTTCACAAGATCTCGCCATACCTCAGAGTTGTCATAACCAAGACGAACAGCGTCTTCTCTCCTAAGAGAAACAACGTGCGACCAGACATTGCCCTTGTGATTTGCAATTTCGTTTGCAACTCTGTCAAGAATGATCGGTTCGTCTTTTTCATTAAACAAACCGTGAGAGCCTCTTTTCTGAACTCCCGGTCGCATAGCCATGTAACCGACAAAGTTCTGTCGGTTTCCGATGATGTCTGCGTTACGCTCAATGATCGTACTGATAAGCTCAGATGCGTTTTCTACGGTAGGAGCAGCGATATAGTCCTCATACTCCAAATATTTTTTAGCTTCGGGAAAATCTGAAAGCAGATCACGAAGCAATTCTTGTTGGTTTTTGGTAGCGTTATCATTTCTGTCAATAGTATTTTGATCACGAACTTCAACTGTTTCACGGGTTGCGATATATTTTGTATAATTTCTTCGCTTGTTCTTACTTTTCTGTGTACCGCTTTTCAGGTAGCGGCTTGTGACGATTATTTGGGATTGAGGCATGCGATCACTTCCTTTCTGGGGATTGTTTTTTATTCGGTGATGTGGTATAATTTAAGTAATGTTGGTAAAAACGCACTGTGTTATAATATATCAAGAATCCAAGGAGGATGTTATGGGCTTGTTATCAAGAATAAAAAGCTTTCTGAGAGGACCTATCTACAGGATAAATAGAGAAGTCCTGGCAGATTATATGAATAATGAGATTCAGTTTTCGGTGGAGCATAATTTATCTGCCTGTGGAGAATTCTATTTATCACCATCAGAAGAGGGACCCGAGGAGCATATTATCACAACTAACAACGATGCTCCATGTAAATGTCCGATGGACTCAGAGAAAGACTTTACAGGCATTACGATTTACGCCAACAGAAGTTCTTATTACGATCCCGAAAAGGATGAGATTTATCACACTGTCGATGAATTTATACGATTCAAATTGGATGGATTTCCTGAATGGTTTATTTTCAGGGGTGAAACGTCAGAGTTGGATAAATACATGATAAAAAAACAGTTGGATTGAAATGATAAAACTATGTACCAGCCGTATCGCACCGATACGGCTTTCTCTTACTCTGACCTCTGATACCTCACAGCCTTTTCAAAATTAATGATACCATTGATCCGCTTAACTTCATCCGTACACATAGCACGAAGCTTGATCATCGTATCATCGTCAATGTCATGCACAGCCGCAAGCATATGTGATATTGCTCCAAGCTCAACAGCAACCTTAAACAAAGCACGGGACAACCTCTGTTCCGTGCCTTTCACTATTCCCTCTGTAAGCGTTGCTATCTGCGGAGCAAGATAATCCACAAGCTCCGGTTTGTTCTGCAAAAGATAACCGCAGTAAAATCTGATTGCCTTTTCCATAAACTCCGTGCGTGACGAGCAGTTATCCGACTTGTATAAAATATCAACCGTTTTCATTGTTTCAGGAAAAACATACAATGGAAACTTGATTTTTTCTGCTGTGACACCATCGTTTTCTTCTGCAATATCGGCATTTTTCTTTGCCTTTTGCACTTTTGACTCCATGATTTTCGCAAACCTCCTTTTTTGACTCCATTTTATCAAGGCTTGTAAAACCTCGCAAAATCGGCGAGCTTTGCTCGTCCGATGTAAATGTTTTGGCGGCTTTGACGCCAAAATTTTAACCTGCAATATATTAAATGCCCCTCAAACCCACCCGAAATCATCTGATCCCTGCCATTCTCAAGCTTTGCAACAAAACGCCCCAAATTCGCCCCAGCTGCCTTTAGGGTAAAGTTATCCCACCCATGCCGTGAAAACGCCACACGAGGGCACACGGTGCGAACCGTGGCGAATTACTGCTCGGATCGTTTCCCCGATTCGGCAGGAGCAGTGATCTTCTGCTTTCTCGCAGGCTTTCTGTCCGACATCATATCAATAAAATCTCTCACATTCTGCGGAACGACCTTGCCGTAAAGCTGATCCACATACTTTTCAAGCTCCGCCGCAAGAGTTGTGTTTTTCTGCTCCAGATACATTTCTATCGCAGACAGCTTTTCCTCATTGACCGATATTGAAATTGACTTCTTCAAAGCAACATTCCTCCCATCTCAAAATCCCCCGACTCATCTTCTTCAAGTTCTTCATCAGAAAATTCTTCGCTGATATCTTCTGTAAGCTGCTGTTCCGACTTAACAGTAATAGCAGAATACAGTTCCTGACCCCTGCCTGAGATCGCTCCGTAGGAAGTGATCTCGCCCTCCTTGCGTCCCAGAACACTTTGACCAAAGTCGTGCAAGTCTATATCTTCCAGAACAGAATTATCAAAGTTTGTAGGAAGATTTTTCGCCAGATAAGCCTTGCCGAACTCGCTTTCATCGGAAATAAACATATCAAATTCGTACTCCGACAGATGTTCAATGCAGTCCATAGTATCGGAAATATCACATATTTCCTCGCTCTCTGTGACCGCTTTCAGTTTTACAAAATCGTGATTTGAAAGTTCTGACAGCCTTTGAGCAAGAACATTCAGTTCGTCAATTCTGCGCATATCGCCAAACGATTCCTCTGTGATCGAAGGAATAGCCGACTGAAAATCATAATAGACCATGTCCTGAACTCTGCCTATGCAAAGGTCTTTTGCAATGTCGTTCAGATTTTCTTTATCGCAAGGCAGGGACAGCCATTGGGCAAACTGCTCGGTGGATTCATCATTTGCCGGCGCAGGCGCGATCAGCAGACGGAAAAAGCACTTATCCGGCTCGCCGATCTCAATATTCATATCCGGTCTCTCATAGCAGGACGGTACACAGTAATAGCTGTCCGCAAACATACCGCCGTCACGCTCGCACATAATTTGTCCGATATGCTCACGGTCGAGCAGTTCCAACATCTCATCGGAACAGTCCTCCAATTCACACAGCATATCGTTCTCAATTGCCATTTCGCCGAGTTCGTGATAATCTTCGCAAGGGAAAGCAGGAACAGAATCCAGACCGTATGTCATCAAAAGCATATCGTCAAAGCTGCTTTCGGGATTGGCTTTCAGCAGACTTTTAAACGCCTCTGCCTCCGGATATTCCAGCTTTTCATACCTTTCGGCGAACAGGTTAAGCTTGTAAATATCCGCTGAAAATTCTTTACCACACAGGCTTTGCGGCAGCTCTGTGTTTCCAAATTCGGACAGTCTGAACAAAACCTCGCGGCTCTGAAACTTTCTCAGCCTGTCAAGCGTATCACGTATTTCAAATACACTCATTGGGAAGTCCTTTGCTAAAGTGTAATTGCCGTCTTTTAAATATATTTTCATTTAACATCACTCCGTTTCTTCATTTGATTCTTCTGTATTTTCTTCCGTCACATTATTGATTTCATTAATGGCGTTTAGAACCTCCTGCGGATAATCCACTCCCTCATAGGTGCACCAGCTTGTCCAGCTGCCATTTGAAACAGGCTCTTTAGTGACATATCCAAGAGTTTCTGAACTGTAGACGACTTCGCCGTTGCCGACATATATCCCGTGCTGACTTCCGTCAAACAGTCCTATTCCTGCGACGTCCGGCATAGTATCAAGACCGCCTTGCTCCGTGTAAACTAGCGTATCGTAATCGAAACCGAACATTTTGTCCGTAGGGTTGTAATTCAGATACCCAAGCATAAGTCCTGCGTTATCTGCGTATCTGATGCGGTCAGTGTCGTTTCTTTCGCCGATAAAACCATTCATATATCCCCAGCCTGAGACATACGCATTCTCCGCCCAAGCCGCGAGATCGGAACAATTTTTAGTAGTGCCGTCCGTAAACATATACTCGTTAATGGTACTGTTCATCACCCAAGTGTAGCTCCGCATATATTCGTCGTAGTCTATTTCCAAACCATAGGTTGAATTTATCGCCGCAATTAAATCACTGTCGTTAGGAGCAGCGGCGAACAGATTTGCATATGATTCGGCATTGAAATTCTGAACCCCGTCGAAGTATGACATATATATCAGCTGCGCCTTTATGGTCTGAGAGCGAACTCCTGCGCCTGTCATAGCGTCCTCGATTGCCTGACCGCTGTTTTGGATTTCGGTTATTTTTGCCTGCTGCTCGCTGTCAAGTCCTGCTATTATTGCGGACTCATTAAACAGACTTTTGTCTATTTCCGGCGGCTCAACTTCCATACTTCCCATGCTTGAAAGTACAGCTACGGGCAAACACATCAAGCCGATAAACCCAACGACGATACTCCCGATCAGCACAAACAGCTTGCCTCGTTTCTTTTCGTCACCAAGAATGTAAATGGCTATCTTTTTAAGAGCCGCCGCTACTGTTGCCGACATTATGACACCTCACGGACTTCAAATTCCGTAAACACACTCTGAGTTCTCATCTCCATACTATGCATATATTCGAGAGCTCCAAGCTCTGTGGAAAACAAAACGGGTTCGCCATTTTTCTGACGAACCCAATCCTCAAATATATTTCTGCTGTTTTCGGCATAGCGAGTTTTCCATATGCCGTATTTTTTCTTCTGCATTTTTATCATACCTCCCATTGTAGTCAAACTAAAATTTCACGCTTATTGCGAACAGTTTTATCTTCCACCAGCCGAACCGAACAGCTCCGCCTTGTAAGCCGGAGCAATGACCTGTAGTAAATATCTCTCATTACCGCACCGATACAGACAAGTACCACGTTCTGGGTATTTGATAAGGCTGTATTCCGATTCTTCAAGCTGCAACGTATCAATAAACGCAGTCGGCGAAATATTACCGGGATTGAACAGAAAATGATGTGACGGAATGGAAAACAAAGGCTTTGTAAACTCCTTGATCTCAGGCAGCAGAAAGTCCTCGATATTTTGCGAAGCTAATATGAAAGAGGATTCTTTTTTACGCACACGCTTCATACCGTTGCGAATATATTCGATTGCCGTCATGTTGGTCAAAAAGAGGTAGAGCTCGTCAACTGCCGCAACAGTATTTCCTCGCCCTAAAAGCTGATTGCTCATATAACTGAGAATGTTGAACAGCAGAGTATCTTTCAACCTCTTGTTGGTGTCCATAAGACCTTTCACTCCGAAACAGATAAACTCGCCGTCCTTGATATTTGTGTGTCCGTTGAAATATTTTGACTCGGCACCCTTACACATACTGTGTAATCCTAAACAGATATTCTGCAGCATTTCTTCCGTGTATAGGTGCTTTTTATCGTGATCGAATGCCATAAATTCCTTTTCTATGAGTTCGTAGAGGTCACTCATAATCGGATAATCCTCGCTGTTCAGCGTACTGAAATCCGTGAAATCATCAATACCGAATCTTGCGTAGAGCTTCATCAGCATAATTTCTATCGTATCGACTTCGGCGTCTGTGAAATCCTTGTACGCTCTGAAAAAGTCCTTTAAATACGATATATGCTGAGATAAACGTGTAACTTTTCTGAACGCTTCGGGTGAATCGGATTCCAATCTATCGCCGTCGCCCCATGCTTTCGGTTCAAGCGGATTGATCATATTCTCACCCGACATCATATCGATATATGTTCCACCCAGGTTTGAACATAAGTCCTCATACTCATGTTCGGGGTCTAAGACTAACACGCTTTTCCCCGCCTCACGCTGATTGCACAGCAAAAGTTTCATCAAGTACGACTTACCCTGACCGCTGTTTCCGAGTATAAGGATGTTGGAATTAGTCTTGTCCTCGGTACGTCTGTCGAAATCCACAAGAACATTGCTGCCGTACTTATCTCTGCCGATATAGAAGCCGTTCTCGTCGGTTTTTCCGCTGTAATTCAAAGGGTACAGATTCGCAACAGAGCTTGCAGGAAGAACACGTTCAAACTGACTTGCGAACACATTGTTGCCCGTAGGAAGAACAGCGAGAAATCCCTCTTTCTGACGGAGCAAAAGCCTGTCCACAGATATTTTGGCACGTGTAAGCTCCATAGTTATATCCGCCTGCAATTCTTTCAGTTTGTCGGCGCTTGCGGCTTTCAGTTCAATAAACACCGCTGTGTGCAGAAGAGGCTCTTTGTTTCGGCGAAGTTCTGAAAGCAGTTCAACTACATCGTCGATGTTGTTCTGTGCCTTGATGCTTTCGTTTACATCATTGGTGGTGGTCATCATGTGATTCTTACGCATTGCCTGCTGAACAGTTTTGCGCTGTTCCATACTCGTCACAAGGCGGTTGTAGATTCTGAGCGTTACGCCGTTTCTGTCCGCAAGGTGGGCGAGGATAGCCGTTTCTTCCGTACTTGACGGATACTCCGTTACCGCCCAGCAGGACTTGTAAAAGTTGCCGCAGATGTAGTGGTCGGTGTAAAACCGAATCACTCCCGGCACTGTGCGGTCAAAAAAGTCCTTTGTGTCGATTATCTCAAGCTGCTCTGCGGACTGTTCTTTTTTCTTCTGCTTATTCTTCATTTGTTTTCGCCTCCAAATCAAATTCAGTTTCTCCCTCAATATCGGGGATTTCCTCTCCTGAAATGCTTGTTCCGAAATACAGCGCAAGCATACGCTTGATGTCAGATTTGCTCATTCGCCGAGCCGCAAATCCGTGTTCGGAAATCGCTTTATCCACTCGGTTGATGATGTTAAAAATCTGCTCGTCTTTTTCACGTCTGAACCGTACCGCAAACATAAACTGTCTTGCCGAGGACATCTCCACCTGAATCTCGTCAAGAAAATCATAGTCCGCTTGCAGCAGTTTTCTGACCGCCTCGTTCTGCTCGGTCTGCAACCGCTTTTTGACGTAAACCTTGTTGGTATCGAAACACTCGCAGGAGTCCAGAGCAAGTATCTCAAGGTCGGGGATCGTGCTTAACAGCATCATCAGGTGGTGTATCTTCACGTCAATATTCGCCGCAGACAGCACGGAAATATTGGTCGGCTCTACGCTGAAAAATGCAATTTCAGCCTTGTCGGATTTTACTCCGAAACGAGTAAAGCGTTCAAGACCTATCAAGCCCTGAACGCCGTTGTTCTTCTTTGCCATTAAATTTTATGCTCCTTTCGTCCAATAAAAAATCTGCTGTGAGGTCACAAAAAACTTCACAGCATTGAAGATATAGTCCATAATTGCGGTTTCGTCGACCCGAAGCGAGAGAAACGCAAAACAGGCGGTCGCCGCAAAAGGCAGGACGTTCCACAGATTTACAAGCACAATCACCGACAGAATTATTCCGCCGCAGATGATGATAAAATCACGCACGCTCCAGAACCACAGCTTTACGTTCGCTCTCAGGTTTTCGGGGTAGATGTAGGTTTTCATTTTGCTCCTCCTTTCAGCATTCCAATAGCCTTAGCGCCCATAGAAACAGTATTGCTCACGCTCATCATATTGACCTTAACACTCGTATCCAGTCCAAACATCTGCGCAATTCTCGGTATTTCCGCCGCCGACAGACAAATTCCCACCGCCAGCAGAGCGTGCTGAGTGTAGGTCAGCAGTCCGAGATATAAAATAGTTGTCTGCAAAAATGCAGTCAGACAAGTAGCGATCACTTGCTTGCACCATGAGTAAAAACCGTCCGTGTAACCTCTCGGAACACTGAACAGATACAGACTTCCCACAGCTATCTGACACAGCATTATGCCGCCGCGCTTGATGTTTGAAAACACTACCTTGACTGTGCAATAGCCGAAAAGTATGATAAAAAACAGGCTGAACAGCGAAACGTCCGAAGCAAGGGCAATAATTACGGAAAGTCCCGTGCCTGCCACCGACGATGATGTAGCCCCTATAAAACCGCCCAGCAGTTCATGGGAGAAAGTGCCCTGCATCGCCACACAGAATGCGTACAGCCTTTGCGGAACAACAGTCACCAGACTTGCCGCCATAAAGCCTTTCAGCACGTTCAGACAGGTGTTTTTGATGTTTGCCTGCCCCGATTCGTAGGCTATTGCCGTATCGAATACCGCCACAATAAGTCCGCAGACAAACAGCATCCAGGCAAGGCTGTGGAACAATGCTATGAACGACTGCACCCACGACAGAGCGAATATATTGCTTGTGCTTTTGTTTATGAATTCAAATAAGTCGGCAACTGCGCCGTAAATGAGGTTGAATAGCCAGGAAAACATTATGTCCCATATTTCGTCGGTAATTGCGTCCACCGCCGAGCCTACCGTGCTGTCCCAAAGGCTTGATATCCCGTCTCCGATCCAGTCTATGGCGTCGCCGATCCAATCAAACATTCATGTCACCTCGATTTCCCGTTGGAGTGATCTCTCCCTTGATCTTATACAATGAACTTCTCCGTCCGCCTTGTGTGTGGTATCTTGCTTCACGTTCCAGCAAGCCGTTTTCTTCAAGCTCGTTAAACGCCCGAAATACCGTGCATCTGGACAGGTTCAAATCCTCCGCAATTCGACCTACGGAGGGATAGCATTCGCCGTTTTTGTCAGCTCGTCCGCACAGATAGCAGTAAACGGACACAGCCTTGTGGCTTAGTCCTAAGTCGTAAATTCTTCTCGGTAGTATCAATTTGCATCAACTCCCATTCGTTTTAATACTGGTTTTCTTTTTCGGAGGCTCATCCTCGAATTCTTCGTCTTCCGTTATCTCAAATTCCGTTGGAAGAGCCGCTTTTTTCTTCTGCGGATATTTGACCTCAATGTCCTTGATCAGCTCGTCACGCTCCTTGTAGGAAACCGCCCTTGCAGTCTTGTCCGGCAGGCGGTATTCATCCTCAAATTTTATGCCCCATTTGAAGAACAGCTTTAGCTTACTTATCATTGGGTGAGTTCCCGTTTTCATAACAATAAACTGACCTTTGGGCATAGACTTTAATTCATCCACAGTCATCAACGGTCTGCCTATCATCTGCAGCGATTGGGATTTATCCCTGCCGTGCGAAACAGAACCGCTTAACACTGTCTGTTCGCCGAGGGATTTTGACAGAACCTCCGCACTCTGACTGTTTGGGGCAAAACCGCCGAAAACCGTGAGCTGGGTGTTGTCCGTAATGATCTCCATACCCTGTTTTCCGTAATTCTGTTCAAGCTGTGCAAAGGACTGAATTACCGCAATAATACTAATTTTTCGGCTTCTACCTGCGGAGAACATAGCCTCCATACCCTCAATTTTAGGGAAAGTTCCCAGTTCGTCACAATAGAACATTACACGGTTCGGAAGTGCGCCGCCATGCTCATCGGCTATAACTAAAATTTCACGGTATAACTGTTGAATTAAAAGCGATACCATAAAATATTTGCTCGTATCTTCTTCGGGGAGAACAATAAAAATAGCCGATTTTTCATTGCAGAATTTCTCGGCGTCCACGGCTGTTCCGAAACAGAGCATTTGCTCCATTTCCGTATCAAGAAAGCTGTTAAGCCTTGAAAGAGCAGTTGACATAACGGACATCATAGACTGATCCGATGAATTAAGTGCCGCACCCGCAAGCCATTTCGCTTTATGCTCTGAGGGAAGCTTGTCCATAAGTTTTGAAAAATACATCTTAGGCTTTGCTTTCGGCGCAGGCTGATACTTTGCTAAAAGATCTTGTATCAGCTTGAAAACCGATACAATATGACGTTCGTTTTTGTCGCCGAACTCCGCAAGTAAAAGAATAACCGAGGCGAGCAGACCCTCTGCCGCGTCGTAAAAAAAAGGCGTTTTGCCCATAGCTTGAGCTGTCACCGCCGCCGATATTGATTATTGTTTTAGCTGTGATTTTGGCATATTTTTCTGCCTTTGCTTTCGCTGAAAGGTTGGTTTTATCGGATAGATAAATGTCCATGTATTTGTTGACAAGATGCAGAATATTGTTCTCGTCTGAGCGTGTGGGATTACGCAGATCAAGAACGGAAACATTGTAGCCATAGTACTTTTTGGCAATAGTTCCGTAGTTTCGTGCTACGTCGCCCTTTGTATCCGTCGAGATAAACGACATTCCGCTTGCACAAGCAAGTTCAATGTTAGGGTACAAGAAGTATGCGGTCTTGCCAACGCCTGCAGCTCCGATCATAAGCGTGTGAACATCGCCGTCATCCACAAGCGCAATAGTTTTCTTTCCTGAACCTCTGCACCCGACTACCGTACCTTGTACAGTCGGAAGATTCTTGCCTTGCCGCCAGAGATCAGGCTCGAATGGCAAAGAGATAAAAGTACGATTTATCTCTGTTTTCGTCGCCCACCTCGCAGTTCCGTGCTGCCCGTCACCGATCCTCTTGGACTTGATTCCGTTAAGCGATTTGCTATCAAGCAGATTT
The DNA here is from genome assembly GCF_040914135.1 of Ruminococcus sp. RTP21204st1_B2_RTP21204_210225. Lineage (NCBI taxonomy): Bacteria > Bacillati > Bacillota > Clostridia > Eubacteriales > Oscillospiraceae > Ruminococcus > Ruminococcus sp. RTP21204st1_B2_RTP21204_210225. Next base: position 16,607 of record NZ_JBCPGA010000022.1, read on the forward strand.
ACTATCACTAAAAAGTCTATAAAAATCACAACAAGTACGCCTATTAAAATCATCTGTTTCTCATTCAAAATTTCATCTCCGATCTGTATAAAATATTCTTACCTTTGTATTTAATAAGATAGTTAGTTTGTTTTATTCAAGGTATTGCGCTGTGAGGCGGAGGGTATCGCATTACCCGAATTCCATACAAGGTTCGGGTTCGGAAACGATATCTATATCCTCGGTCTGCTCCTGAATGGGAGCGCTTAAAGTTTCCTCAACCGATAATCTGACGGCATTATCCGCAAGCTGATACAGCAATTTTGCTGTATTTATCGACTGCTCACGGGTACGGGCTGTCTGTTTCAGATCACACAAAACCTCCTGTACACAGTCCTGCAAATCCCTTTGTTTCTGCGCCTTTTTGCCCTTGCCGGTGTAAGGCTTATACTCCGCTTTAAGTTTACATCTCAGCTTGTCAAACATCGTATTTTCGCTGTTTTCTGCAACAAAAAATGCCGAGCCTGCAAGCGCATACTCGGCGAGATAGTTGTATTGTCCGTTTTTGAACGTTGCATAGATCTGCGAGGTCAGCTTATCGGGGCGGCATTTGAGATACCCCAGTTCGCTCACTTCTTTCAGATATTCTTCTTTTCGCTTATGCGGAACAGCAGGAAGAGGTTCAACGCCGTTCTTCGCTTTCAGACATTCGTTCCAGTCCTTAAACTCAGGCGAAAGTCGTTTAACGTTTGGATATCCGTTCTCCGCAAGAATATCTTTTAATCGGTCAACAGCCTCAATTCCTCCCTCATCGTTATCTACACACAATATTATTTCATTCAGATTGGAATGGCTCTTCAACCCCGTTAAAACGGCATTTTCATACACTCCGTTCATTGCGATGTAGCTGTGTTTCTGCCAGCCTTTCGGGTACAGCGTTAGAAAACTCATCATATCGATGGGAGCCTCAAACACAAACAGCTTTTCCGACTTGCCAAAGTGAGAAAAGCTGTACCGAGTATCCGAACCCTCGCAGGTTATGCGGAATGCATTCCCAAAAGAATTAGTTGAACGCTTGTGAGCCTGACGTGGAACTCCGTTTTCATCAACGCCTACGAACACCGCATTGTGGTGTTCCTTGTCCTCGTAAAGCGTGTGCTGTTTTGCAAAATGCGAGATAATGTTTGGATCAATAAACCGCTGTTTTATGAGGTAGGCATAAACTCTATGCATATTTGCGTTTGCCTCGGGAAGTCTGAACTCTTTCTTTTCTTCCTTTGCAATAGCTTTCGGCGGACTGTGGGACAGCGGAGTGATAGTCTGACCGAGCAGTTCCTGTACCGCCGTCTGAAAGTCCATATCATAGAATTCCTGCATGAATTTTATTGCTCCGCCGCCCACCTGATTTTTATGGTCAAACCAAGTCGAGCCACGTAGCGTTATGCTGTCGTGCTTGCCAGAACTGTCGTAGTAAATGAGCTTATGCTCTCTGCCGACACGCTCCAATTTATCGCCACGCATTCTCAGGAATTCTTCAAGGTTTACGCTGTTGGCAAGGACTTTTTGTTCGTCTGTGAATGGGATATATGGCAATTTATCACCAACTCTCTATCGTTAATACTTCACGTTATTCGCAAACTTACTCATCAGCCCCGAAAAGCTCTGTCTTTCCATCATATCCGAACTGAGAACTGCACCCGAAACCACAGTTAGCTTGTTCTCCGAAAGCACAGCGTAGGTTTCCGTGTACCCGAACTGCGTCGCCATACCGTCAGACTTCTGAACAGAGCCGTACCGCTGATACTTGCCCTTAGAAACAACACTGCTTGTCATTCGGTAACTCGAAACAAAGTCATCTTCGGTGATACCGTTCATCTGAGCAGCAGTTTGACTAAAGTAATGATCCCCTAAATTTTCAAGGATATATTCCATATCGTAAGGAAGACCGCTTTTACTCAGATCAATACACATCACCTCAACAGAACCACCTCCGTTTGTGCCTTTAAGCGTTATCTTCTGCATACCATTTGAATTATCAATTTCATTATCAAAAGAACAGCCTTTCATAGCTTCCGTTACCAATTCACTTGTATCCACAAAGGATATATCGGAATCGAAAAATTCGGCAATAAAGGTGTCCGTTTTTATCTTTTCATCCTCCGAAGAGGCAGCCGAGTCATATATGGACTCGGCTGTGGTAGTCGTAGTTTCCGTAACAGCATTCTGGATCGGCGGACTAATCGTTCCGCAAGCTGTCATTGTCAGCATAAACGCTGCTAAAATTGCAGTCATTACTTTTGCTTTCATATTCATTTTCCCCCTATCAGATTATGCTCCAGATGTACAGCGGACAGGTCAGAGAAAAGATCAAACAGCCGAAAATGATAGCGATCGGCGTCCATTCAAGCTGACCGTGTTTTCGATAGTCGAGATATGCGAGACCTATCTTAACAAACAGCAAAACCGCAAGAATTACGTCAATTACGGGGAACACAACGTTGTTTACAACCGACACCACCTGCGACCTTGCGGTAGTCCATGTGCTTTGGACTGCTCCCGCAACATCGCCGGAAGCGTAAGCTGTAGTCGACATCATTGTTGCAAAGCAGAGTGTGCTTGCAATCGCTGCAATAACTTTCTTTTTCAACTTCATTCCACATCACTCTCCTCGATAATTTTTCCTACCAGAATAGTACGGCTGTTACCCTCCGCACTTGTACAAGTGGATAACATAAGCAAATGGTCACTTTCGGTTACTTCAATCTCCTTGTAAATACTTGCATAGTTTCTGAGCTGATTATCCCATTCATTAAAATTCGGAGCAGCAAGATAAAGTCCGCTTGTATCGGAAGTTCTTGCAACCGCAAAGAAATCTATAAGCCTGACATCGTTCTCAGTGGTCAGCCAGCCGTAGCTGTGATTCATGAAATATTCCTCGTTTTCGTAATTCGGAATATCCGCAAACATCGTTCCGTTTCCCATATTGTGACCGTAGATCACGCTATTAAAGTCAGAAAAATCGCTTGAACAGCGATAGTCCATAAACAGTGATCCTGCATACAAATATGAGCCGTCCACCGCCCTGCGCGTGTAATATTCGTTATCTCCCGACTGCATGATCGGATAATCTATATTCGTATCTGGAATATACAGCCAACCCACAGAATCGTCATGCTCGTTGGAAAGCTGACGTACCTGTTCGGTCAGTTCTTCTTTGGTATCCTCGGGAACTCTGTCGGCGGAAGGCTTGCTTTTTTCAATATCGACCGCTTCGTCAAGCGTTTCTCTCGCTATCGGCGTGGGAGCATAGATCAGAATATCACGCCAATTGATTTTCTGAGCCACATCGTTTTTTACCAGAAGATAAATTCCACCTCCGAGGAGGGCGGCTGCGGTCACAGCCGCAATTGTGCGAATAACTTTTTTATTCATGCTTTTTTCCTTTCTTTGTGATGATAAGAATGGCAATGATCACGCTTGCAGCTCCGAGCATTGCAAAAGCTGCAAAATCACTGTGGTTATCGCCTGTATACGGAGTAGTCGTTTTAGGTGTAAGCTCGTCATACATAATGACTTCGGTCACGCTACCGTCAGCGTTTACTGTGAACTTGATTTCATTTGCTATCTCATAGCCCTCCGGTGCGATAGTTTCTTTCAGCGTGTACTCCTTGCCTGCGATCAGCTTTCCTTCGATGAAATGCGGTTCGCTTGATGAAACCCATTCCTCAACAACATTTCCGTCCCTGTCTATAACCTGAAGCTTTGCACCGGGCAGTTCCTCACCTGTGGTGATATCCTGCTTGGAAATCTGTACCTTTGTTGTGTCGTCGATCATTACAACGAGTGGATTGCCGTTCTCCGAAGTCGCTGTGGCTTCAACGTTTTCTACGGTAACATTGCCGTAAACGTCAACTGTAAACTTAATATCCGTAGCAATCACATATCCGTCGGGAGCCGCAATTTCCTTGAGCGTGTAATCTCCGGCAGGAAGTTCGGTTACAACATGATTTGTGCCGTCGGAAGTCCACTCATCAACGATTTCTCCGTTAGCATTTTCAAGCTGCATCTCTGCTCCGATAAGCTCCTCGCCGTAGACATCAATCTTAGACAATTCAACGGTAATAGGCTTGTTAATTGTACGAACCGTGATAGTTTCGCCGTCCTCGCAAACAGTTACGGGATAGCTTTCATCACTGAGAATATATCCTGTGGGAGCTTCGATTTCATGAACCACATACTCGCCGTAGGGGATCTCATCAAACTTAAAATATCCGTTTTTATCGGAAACAGCGGTCATATATGCGCTTTCAGAAGTAAATTCGGCAGTATCAACTGCAAACAGTCCGAACAGAGCGTTTTCAAGAGGTTCTTCGCTCTCGTTCACCTTGATACCCTCGATTTTTCCGCGTTTCAATTCATTTACGAACTGACCGCAGTCGATTGAAACTGTAGTTACTTCCTGTCCCATATACTCAAATGTCACAAGATATTTTTCGCCGTTTAAAACGTAGTGTTCATCAGTTGCAATTTCCTGAACATAATACTTGCCGAATGGGATTTTTTCAGCAATGACAGCAGTCATATTTTCGTCAAGTGAAACCTCAGAAATGAGACCGTCCGCAGGAATTACAGTACCGTCTGCCGCCGTAATATCTTCTGCTGCAAACAATCCGAAGCTTACGCTTGTATAGCAGTCCTTGCCGTAAATGCCAAACAGCTCGTCGTTCTCCATAACCTTTGAGAGACTGATCTCAACGTCCTGATAATCATTGACAAATGACGTATTTACGGTATCAAGCACTGCGATTTCCTGTCCTGCATAGGTCAGTTCAACAAACTGTGATTCCGTATTCTGAACATAGCCAAACGGTGCAGAAACCTCCTTGATTTCGTAATTGCCAAGATAAAGCAGATCGCTTTCCGCATAGCCGTTTTCATCGGTTGTAATTTCAGCCACAACATCGCCTGCGTTGGCTCTGATTGTGCCGTCAAGCGTAACGATATCCTCCGAAGCGATCACCTGAAATACTGCGCCGGAAAGATTTCCGCTTGCAAACACGGGAGTGTAGGTGGTCGGATTTACTGTCATCTCGCCGTTTTCATCCGTGTAAGCGGAGGACGCCATAGCAACGGTTTTAAAAATATCACCTGTTTTCTGAACCGAAATTCTGCCTTTCTGAGCGGTGTTTTCTTTGTGAACTTTAATGACTGTCAAAGCATTTTCTTCCTCTGCGTTATCAGCAGAAACTGTGAAGGGCACGGGTGTGCTGTCCAGAACATAACCCACAGGAGCCTGAACCTCAACAAGAGAATATTCGCCGTAGAGAAGAACCTCGGGAGTGATGAGGTATCCCTCGTTGTTTGTGTAAAATACATCGATAGTTGTGGGAGTAGGATAGCTGAAAGTCATAGAAATCTTCTGACCGTTTGAATCATAGATCTCAAAGCCTGCGCCCTCATAAGGAATTGTTTTTCCTGTTTCGGAATCGACCTTTACCACCTTAACATAGCTTTCAAACTCTGCATTGTTGATAAGATAGCGGTAGGTCTGTCCGTTCTCGCTGATGTTGACATCGAAGTCAGCAATAAACTCAGTACCCTCCCAGCCGACTGTCTGATGCACAGTGTAAACGCCGTATGGCATATCCTTTGTCTGTGCAAAGCCGTTTTCATCGCAAGTCAGATGATCACGCTCTGTTTCAGCAGCATTTCCATAACTGCCTGCGCTCTTGAGATAAACCTCAAATTCAGCGCCGACTTCGGGCGTTTCGATCTGAGTCGAGCCGTCGTCCGTATGCTTGATGACTGAGATATTGCCCTTTATTACGTCCTCAGTCACAGTCATAGAAATGAGATTACTTTCAATTGTGTATTTTTCCGGCTCTGCGCCTACGGAATGAACAGTCATATCAAGCAGATATCCCTCGGAGGGAGAAATCTCCTGAACTGTGTAATTTCCGCAGACATACTCTTTTGATTTGAAATATCCATTTTCATCTGTGGTGTAGGTGTCAATCAGTTCGCCGTCACGGTAAATGCCGTAAACTGCTCCTGCAAGAGTACCGTCGCCCTGTGCGGAAACTGTTTCGGAATCCTGCTTTGTTACTTGGGCGGTAAACTTTTTGAGAACGTTTTTGAATGTCTTGGTTGTAGTTGCGTCAGCAGTAAGAGTTGCTGTCTGATCCGCAGGAACAACATATTTTACGGGTACATTTTTTTCAGAAATCGTGTAAACAATTTTCTCGTTATTGCTGTCGTAAACGGGAATATCGGAAAGAATTGCGATACCGTCAGAACCTGTTTTTATGCTGTAAGTCTTGCCGTTACCTGTTACAGTAAATTCTCTGCCGCCGTTCTCTCCGTCCTCCGACTGTTTATTGATCTTGATTGAACCTGTTTTAAGTTCATTGTTGAAATTGACATTGACAGTCAGATCAACATTTCCGCTCGTCAGCGTAACGTTCTGCGCTTTCGGAGTTTCATATCTCGTATCTACGTTGATTTCGGATACGGTGTAGACAATTGCTTTACCTGTGGACATATCATAAACTCTTAGATCGTCAAAGGCTGCAATTCCGTTTGCATTGGTTTTGGCAGTTTCAGAGAGCGATTTTCCATTGTATGAATAGGTGATTTTAAACTCCCTGCCGCTGATGATTCCGTCCTCTGCGGTTTTGTTAATTTTAATTGTTCCTGTTTTGAAATCTTCTGTCACCTTGTTTTTTCCTGCTTTGATTGTATAAACAGTAGGATCAATAGAATAACCTGTAGGAGCTTTTAATTCCTTTGCGTAATAAGTGCTGTCGGGAAGTTGAATTTTACCTGTGCCGTCAGCGCCTATGGTGATTTCGCCAACCTTTTTGGTACAGGACTTGTCACTGTAGATTCCGTATACCGCTGTGGAATTGTCAACACTTGATTTTCCTACAAGATTACCGTCCGTATTGTACTTATCGATCTCAAAGGTAACATCAGTTTTTGTGATCCTGAAAGCGTACATATTCATCGCAGTCGCAGTTTTACCGTCGGTATTGTTGTTAATGACAACACCCTGAGATCCGTTGGACTCGATCCTCCAATGAGTACCTCCTGCGCCTGTGCCGTCGCCGACTGTGGAGCTTGTTATGAGCGATTCGGAAACTCCGATAGATTTCAGATAAGAAACAACGTCGGAACGGCTGTCAAATTCGCCCATATATATCCATGCGTGGTCGATACCGCCGGGATTCTCCGCCACAACAACCGAACCGGGAGTGATCGTCGAACCGTCGGAGCATTCCCAATACGGGCGGTCGGTAGTCTTGATATTTGCCTTTTCCACGCCAACCTTAGAGGTTACGCCATTGTAGGTGATCGTACAGCTGTCGCTGACAGTCAGCCAGTGAGCAGTATCAACGGGCACAGGGTTATTCCACGAAAAACCGCTTGTAGAATAGCCGAGCTGTGTGAGCGTGTAGTACACAAGTCCCGAACAGTCGATACCAAGGTTGTTGATCGTCTGCACCGACAGCGGAGTGTACTGTCCCTGATTGTATGCGTACCAATAGCCCTTATTGCCAAAGGTATACGGCGAGCCGAGAAGAGTTGCAGCTTTTGCTACAACCGTATCCGCTGATGGAAAAGCTGAATTTTCCGTTGACGTACTTGCCACATTCGCTGTGATAACTCCGCTCATAGATGAGCCCAGCATAGAAAAAACGCAAAGTCCTGCCATGAACCCTGCGCTGAGTTTCTTTAATATCTTTGATTTAATTTTAAACATATATTGCATTTCTCCTTTGATTTTGCGCAAATAAAGAGAGTCGGAGAAATCCGACTCTCTTTATTGCATATTTGTTGTTTACTTAATTAGTAAGCAGATTCGCTTACCGAAATATCAATTGTAATATCACTTTCATCAAATATCCGGGTAATATCACCGTATTTATCTGATTTTAAAAATCTGCCGCCTTGTGTGTCGAACACATACCATGCTCCGTCCACATTTACCATATTTGCCATGTGTCCATACCAGTCATCGGGGGAGAAAAACGCATACCGACATTCAAGCCCAATCCCCTTGCAGGCATACATTGTTGCCACTGAGAACACTTGACAATTTCCGCTGACATTATTCTGAATCCAATTATACACGGCTTCGGCTTTTCCATAATCAGAACCATCGTGACTCAATCCTGCACCGATGTTGTAATATTCATCGGTCGTTCTTCCGAGCGAATTTACATAATTCAGAACACTTTGCAGGTTTGTTGTATCTTCAATTACAACTTCAGGCGGTTCAGTCTGCGGTACTGTAGTCTGCGGCTTAGTTGTTGTAGTAGTCGGCGGATTCGTTACCGAAGGCTTTGCCGTTGTTAACGGAGGAGAGGGGGTATTATTCTGTTCCGCTCCGTTATTACTCTGAGGATCATTTGACGGCGAATTATCGGGCTGCGGATTATTCTGTGCAGGCTGGTAGTTATTTTCCTGACCGTTATTATTCTGACCCTGATTAGAATTTCCGTTCGCATTTGAAGAACCAGATTTCTTGGTCGTAGTTACTGTGATATCTGTCGGTTTTGAAGTCTCGGATACCGTCTGCGAACTCTTTCTCGTAGTAGTTGTGGTTTCACTTGTATCCTTTTCTTCCTTTCCAGATGTTACTGCGGAGCCTGTGACCGTGGTCGTAGTTTGGCTCACTGCCGAAGTTTCCACACTTTCTACGGACTCCGATACATTTCCGCAGGCGGTCAGCATTACCGTGCAAAGTATTGATATGACCGTTGCTCTTTTCATATGATCAACTCCTTTCGACAAGCAATATATCACACCTTTTCTTGTAAATCCAGCCTCTTTTCAAAAGTTCTACCTTTGTGACAATTTACACAGCAAAAGCTTTAGCAAACTACATACTCATAACCGGCTCAGGTTCATCTTCAGGCTCGGACATTTCCTCATCAGGGGTGTTCTCAACCTCGATATCCGTCTGCTGAACCTGCTGAAGCTTGAGATCGTAAGCATTGAGTACAGCCTGATTTACGGCAGTTCTCGCCGACTTGGTTATGGCATGGAAGGTGTCGCTGTACTGCTTGTTGCCGTCCTTATTAGTGTATGAGGTGGAAGGCATATTGACAAACCTGCCCTTTTCGGTCTCGATGACCCTCAGTCCGTGAACGGCGAACATACCGTCCATTGTTACGCTGGCATATGCCTTGATTGCCGAATCCTCTTTGTTTACCATTCTGTTGATAGATGCGTGTATTTTCATAATTTCATTCTCCTTTACATGGTCTGTTCGATTTCATGTTCTTCTTCAAATTCTTCGTCCGGTTCGATTATTTCCGGCTTGGTTTCCCTCACTGCGATAAGCCCTATGCCCGGCAGATTTACTACCACATGATTAAACTGCTCCTTGTACTTTTCAATCTGCTCGTCGGTAAGTGAACAGCTGTCCCACTCGCCGTATTCGTTCCGGTAGTTGCCTGAAATGTAGAATGTACCGTGGACAAGAGTTTCTCCCACTATTCTGTTTGGAGCAGAGCCGTTCAGCAGAAATTCATCATTGCACCAGCAAAGAGCGTTGTTTTGGGGTTCGAAATATATAGGCTCGATGCTGCCGCCCACAACTTCTTGCATGGCATGGATATCATTGCGAATTTCAGCTTCATATGGAGCTTTTCCGTTTTCCACGATAAGAATTTTCATTATATCCGAATGATTTGTTTTATCGATATCGAAGTCTATCGGCTTGAATCCAACGCTGTCGCAGAAGTAAAAGCCTTTATCCTTGCCGTCGCAGATTTCAATGACATTGCTGACTGACATCGACTCTCCGAGATATCCGGGAGGTGTTTTGTCCGAATTGCAAAGGGCGAAAACACTTTCAAGGCTGTCACAGGTCACAGTACCGCCGTAAATCTGACGGTAATTCTCAGCTTTTATGCCGCCATGTGATTGTGTGTAGTCGTAATTCATAAAAGCGAGCTTATTACGGTCCTTTTCATGGTCGATCTGAAAAATCCTGATCTTCATCTGCGGAGCCTCGATCTGTTCAAGCCGTTCAACCGCCCATTTCGGAAGCTGCTCATAGTCGGCAACTCCGAAGAAATCCTCACGGTAGAATTGTGCTTTTTCGTCGTCCGCAAGGAACTGCCCGAATACCTTTCTGCCCGATTTTTCGGGATCGCAGCCAAAGCCGCCTGCTGCGTAGAAATACTGATTTATTGGGTCCTTGAACTGTTCGTTAAGGATTTCGGGCTTGAGGATCAACAGCTTTCTTTCGTAATCCTGCGGCTTATCGGATTGAACGCACTGTTTTTCGCCCACAAGTCCGAGCCTGTCATATCTTTTCTTTACCTGATCGATAAAGCCGTTAAGCACGGCGGGATGAGAATCAACACAGTATTCGCGCATTTCTTTTTGGGGAAGATATGAGGGGATAACAGACCTTGCCCACTCCTTGTTCTCACGGGAGAAACGACCGTCATCTTTCTTATTAAGAATGCTTGCGGCAAGCACCCACATTGTACGGTCATAACCGAAATCGGCTATGACCTTTTTAGCCCCATTTTTATTCAGAGTGAAACCGTCGAAACTATCTGAAATAGCCGATTCTATCGCTTTTTTACAGCGGATATTTTCCGTCCGGCTTTCACGGTATGCCTCAATTTCTCCGGTGAGTTTTGCGTTTTCAAAAGATTGTCTGTACAGATAACTCATACGTTTTTCACAGCTCCTTTTCTTTTAAGTCTCATAAGAGTTTTTAAAAGCCTTTCTCTTTCCTCCAGCACAAGTGACTCTACAAAGGAATCAAGCGGTTCACTTTCCGATTTGCAGTCGTCACACAGCTTCTCCTTTGTAACAGTTATCGTATTTCCCTTGGCGTCAAAGCTAAGAATATTCCCTGACCGTATATTAAGGGCAAGCCGTATTTCATAGGGTATCGTAATTCTGCCTTTCTTTCCTAACACCCGTACAATTTTATTCATCACTGCATTCCTCCGTTTCCTCGCCGCAGTAAGCATACAATGGACAATTACCACAATCATCATGCATGGAGCAAGTCCGTTCGATCTCTTCATCCGAGATACCACAATCACGGCGTTCTCTTTCGGGAGCATTACGCCATATCGTGAGAGAAACACCGCCGCCGTCGCACTCTGTTTCTACTCTTACGGGATTCCCGTTTTCATCGTAAAGTCCCGAAAATTCGGTCTTTCCATTTGTTGTGAGTACCTGTGCAAAAATTATCTTTTTCATAAAATTATACCTCCAAAATTGTCTGTTTCATCGTCAAACAGCGAGAGCTGGCGTACAGACCTTGCTCTCTCGCTCGTATCGTAATTGGATATGAGGAGTTCCGCATACTGACAGCCGCCGTCGTACCGCTGTGCCAAGTTGTTAATTCTGCTGATCTCCTCGATGCGGATATTCGGCTTGTCCCATATCTCACGAATTTCGGGACAGTCGTTGTAAGAAACAAGAAACTTGCCCTTGATATCCAGAAGAGTGTCACGCAGTCTGATATGATCCTTGGTTTTAAACCCGACGTCCTTGTAATAGTTTTCGGTAGCAAAGTACGGCGGATCGCAGTAGAAAAAGCTGACAGGGCGGTCATACTGCCGTATCAGCTTTTCAAAATCCTTGTTCTCAACTATGACTTTCTGCAATCGCCTCGCCGCCAAGTCTATCATCGGGAAGTCCGACCAAATGGAATGCGGCTGACTTGCAAAGCTGTCAAGTCCGCTTGCATAGCTGTAACGAATAAGCTGATAAAATTTTGCCGCACGATCAATGTCCCGAAATTTCGGGAAAAGATTGCGTTTATGAAGCCCTGCTATCCAATCAAAATCCTCACGGGAATTGAGGACGTACCGCAGCTTGTATTTCAGCTTATTTGGCTTATCTCTGACACAGCGGTACAGATTAGAAAGATTGCTGTTAAAATCGTTATATACCTCAAAATCCATACCGGGCGGCTTATGGAACAGAACCCAGCCTGCGCCTCCGAAAACCTCTATATACCGCTCATAGTAGGGTGGAAACCTCGCAAGTACGGCGTCTCTGAGAGCCTTTTTTCCTCCTACCCATGACATAAAACTGTTCATGTTTTTCCTTTCTGCCGTTTATACCAACAGGAGAAAAGTCGCTTTGCAAGCACCAGATTTTTGATCTGCTGTTGGCAAAACGACCTTAATAAATATTAGATTTTACGCTGTTTTCAGCCCTTGATTATCGGGTCAACGTATGAAAAAATTATTCGCTTCTGTTCAAGGTAGCCGTCGGCTTTGTTTACCTCATTGCACAGCTCCTTGTACTGCCGCTCCGAAAGTACGGGTTTTGTCGCTCTCAGCATTGCAGGAATACTTCCAATACAGAACTTGAAGTCCACTTTAGCTTTGATTTTGTTTGTATGCATTAACCCATCTCCATTTCTAAATCTTCGTCCTGTTCCGAAACGCATTCTTCAAGATTGTTCACAATGTAATCCGACAGCCATGTGCTTCCGAAATCCTCCCTCGTCCGGAGCCGCCATATTGCAAGCTTACCTACATCAAGCTGAACATCTTCAAAGGGAAACAGCAGACAGGTAAGGCCTCCGTTTTTAAAGCTATATGCCTTTTCAAACCTATTGTCATTCTGCAATATTCCGCTTTCCGTCAGCATATCGTTTATGCCGTCGACCCATTCCTGCAGATCGCCGCCGCACCCTTGCAGGACAAGTCCCTCGCTGTCATTCATTTTTCTCAGATCGTGTAAAGAAATGCTTTTGATCTCCATTATTGCAAAACCTCCTTCCCGTAATATTTTTTCAGCAGATTTATGACGAAATGCTGACCCTTTCCCGTCACAAACGTCTGCTGATAGGTCTTGGTCATAGTCGGAGTTTCAAACACCGACTCCTTTACCGCAAAATATCCTCGGTCGATAAACGCCTGATAGGGGAGATTATTCGCCATAAGCACTCTCATACTCTTAAGCCAGCCGTAGAGCTTGTTTCTTCCGACAGGGATATTTTCGGCTCTTGCCAATTTTGCCATAGCGTTCATGTCGATGAGATTATCGGTATTTGCAACCTGATTCGCAAACTCCACTAACGGTTGGTCGTGACGTATCCGCTCGTTCAGCTTGTTGATAGCCATCATCTGCAAACGGAACAGATTGCGGTACGGCTCGTCGAGAAACGGAAGATAGTTTTCTATGAACATTTGCTCGTTGCTGACGTAGCCGCCTGTTTGATTGATCTGAGGCAGAATTTTATCAAAAATCCACGACTCAAATTCCGCAGCTCTCGGCAGCTTGCTGTGTGCAACAAGTCTGTAAACATCTCCCTCAGGAATAAAAATCATCTTAATAGTTTTACTTGGAGACTGCGGATGAGGTAGGTCGTGTTTCACGCCCCACCTGCAATGCCGCTTTATTGCGTCTTTTGTATTGCTGTAGCCCAATGCAGAAGCCACGTCCTTGCCGCAGAACATAATTCTGCCGTTATCATCCTTTAAAATTCTGAGAGAACCAAATTCCTCATTTTTGAAAATCTTGATCATATTATTCATTTAATTTATCTCCTCATCAAATTTCAATAAATTTCTCGCAATTTCTTCAACAACGGGTACGCTTACGGCATTTCCGGCTTGTTTGTAGAGCTGTGCGTCGGACATCCCCGTTGCCGCAACTTTTTCGAATTGCTCTGTTGTAAAACCCTGCAGCCGCCATGCCTCAATTGGCATAAGGCGTCTTATCCGTCCATGGTGGACAATCCCGTGTCGATCGGTTACCGTAAGCGTAAACATCGGTTCGTTGGGATTTTTTATTCGTCTGCCGTTTTGACGGGTAGTTTCCTTAAACGGATTGATAATTGCTCTCGGTCCGTCCTCAATCAGAACTCCCGATCTTTCTCCTTTATGAGTTCCGTTTGTTACCCCCAAGTCCATTCTTGTATGCAGACATCGGGCGTTTTCCGTAATCTGCGGATTTTCGTTCAGATCACAAAAAACAGCGGAGTGTTCACCTTTGTGATGACTTACTCCGCTGTTCTGCCTTGCGGTTATACATCTTGCATTTTCTGTGAGATTAGGTGGAGGATTGCTGTCAATAAAGTACAGACCTGTTTTTCCGCCCATACCGCCCGAACCGCTGCACTGCGTCACCGCAAGTCCATCGGGATCATAAACTCTCGTGCCTTGACTTCCGCCTATGATTTGTTCAATTTTCCGGCAATTCTGGCTGTCGCTTTTTCCGAAAGCCAGTATTTTTCCGGAACAGTCGATTCCAAGACATCCTGCAATGTAAACTCTTTTTCTGACTTGGGGAAGGTAATCGGCGCTGTTATACACACGCCATTCCACGCAATACCCCAGTTGAGAAAGCGTTTCAATGATTTTTGCAAAAGTTTTTCCCGAGTCAATCCCCATGAGACCGGGTACGTTTTCAAAGCAAAAATACTTAGGTCTTTTCGCTTCAAGCAGTCGGGCAAGCTCAAAGAACAGATCTCCTCGCTCGTCGGCAAAGCCTTTTCTTGCTCCGCAGACCGAGAACGGCTGGCAGGGGAAACCTCCAATAAGGAGATCAAAGTCTGCAAGTTTTCCGACGTCAATATCTCTGATATTTTCATAAAATTGTTCACCTCCGGTATCGTACAGTGCTTTGTAGGCTTTCTGCGCAAATCTGTCAATCTCGCACCACCCCACAATTTCAAATTCTCCGACTCTTTCCAGAGCAGATCGGAAGCCTCCGATGCCTGAAAATGCGTCGAATACTCGTATCATTCAAAGCGCCCCTTTCTGATTTTGACAATAAAAAAACCGCTAAATGATCTCTCATTTAACGGCAGTTCTGCGATATTTAATTGTATTATTCGGAGTCAGCTCCTATATGACTTTCGATCACAGCCATTATTTCATTCAATCGGCTTTCTCCGATACCCTTGATCTTGGATATATCTTCACGCAGCTTGTCGAAGTCGACTTCTGTGGCGTGTACGTCGTCTTTTCCTGTCTGATATATATTCTGAATGAAATTGTCCATTGTTTCACGGTCCATAGCTTTAATTTTTTTGTATAAGGCTCGGTCAAGGAGCGGCTTATTCGGCATATTCATTTTCCTTTCGCTCTTTTATTCGTATAATGGGCATTTGCTTTACCTTCTTGCCGATTTTAACACGCTGCAAAGCGAATACCATATCGTTTGTGCGTTCAAAGTAACCCATATCATGTTTCCAGCTTATACCGCACTTACAATGCTGTAATCCGATAAACTGCTGTTTCATTTTTCTGCCGCAGTTCGGGCAGATCTTACTGTTTTTACTCATGAACGTATTCCTCTCAGAATTTTATCTTGTACATTATATCACATAAACCGCCGTATTTCAAGTCCTACATGGACATATCCATTTCCGGTTCTTCCGATAATTCCTCGATTTCTGCGATTTCTTCATTTTCCGTATTTTCTTCTGTTTGTTCGTCTGACTGAGTTTGTTCATGCTTGATCGTATGAAATTTATCTTCATCGGGCAGAAGATTCAAAGTTCTGCCGTTATCCCACTTAACCATGACTGAGCCGATATCGTCGACTCCAATAATAGTTCCATTGGTGCCGCTTTCCACAGGACATAAGTCCTCCATGTGGTCAAGACAAATCCGAGTACCCTCGGGATACCTCTGTCTAAGCAACTCAACTTTCTTTTCATTGTATACCATGCGTACCTCACATTGTCATTCCAATATCGGGTTCATCGGTCAAATCTTCTGACTGAATGCTGTTTATTTCTTCCTCCGTCTGCAAGCTCCAGTTGTCATCTGAATTCCAGAAGCTGACATAAATATCGCCGTCGGGAGTTTTTATCGGCCGCTGTTCAAGAGACTCCCCAACGCCGTCTGAAAGTTGTCCCTCGCAGTACGAGCGGAATTCTTCAAGCTCTTCATCTGTAAGCTGACCGTAAATCTGAGCCGTAATAACGCCAACAAGCTCTCCGTCGCGCTCCTCGACAGACATAAATGCCGAGCGTACCTTTTGGTCGACTGAATTGCCCTTGCCATACCAGTTCATGAGACCCCGTTCTTTCTCCTCGGGCATTGTAAAATCCTCAATAAATCGGTTTATCTCCGATTTGTAAGCAGAAGCCTCATAGGACGAGATTTTTTCGTATTCCTCGTCATACCGGCATTCCGGTTCTCTGTTGATTTCAAGCGGACAGTAAAATTTTAATTCCTGTAAATGATTCTGCATATGATTTTCGTACAACAGTTTGGCGTTTGGAATATACTGGGCATATCTTGCATAGGGAGCACCCTCAGACTCTATTAACAAGCCGTCGCCCTGTTGCTTGTCGTAGATCAGCAGACAATGGTGTACGCCGTTGCCGTACCACATACTGTTAAGGTTTTCACTTATGAGATCGTTATTGCACATCGGAGTGTGTTTCAGCCTCTCAAATTCTTCGGTCGGAACAGGCACAGCTTTTTCCACCACGCAAGTATACGTTTTGAATTCCGATTCTTTGCGAAGCAGATTTGTGTTGATTATAAGTTTGTTGTTCATTGATTTCCTCCTTTGTTTTATTTTCCATTTTAATAGTATAGCTGCCACACGGGTATCACGTCCTTCCTTGAGAAATAAAAAAAGACCGTTTTGTCATTTATCACATTTCGTGATATTAGACAAAACAGTCTTGAAAAGTTTGTGAAAGTTTTTTCATAAATAATCGGCAAGTTAAGAGCGAAATTTGCTCAAAGCCTGCCGATTTGTTTGACAATATTTCGTTGTGTAGCGTTCAAATCCTTCCGGTCGGCTAAAATCGTGAAAAAGCATCCACGGTTTTCACCTTAAAATTTCCGGTTAAAAAGCATGAAAAAAGCCCGTATTTACGGGCTTTTCGGCTGGTGCATCTTTTTTGTTCCACCAATATGTCTTGCGACTATGAAATAGATGAATAATTAGAACAGTTATTGTAATTACTTGTTTTTATATATACAAAGATAACGTATTAACATTTTGTTGTATATTATAAGTTTCAATTATAACTTAAAAAAATTATCGTGAGGAATAAAGTCGAGATCTACAATTAATTTCCTTTATATATTGACACACTATATACATTTATAACTCTCATTTCAACATCTTCAGAATTAATGCAAACTTGCTCAGAAGAGTATATTTCCAACTGTTTAGTTGATTCATCATACTTACAATCAGCACACAGATACATACCATCCTTTTCCGCTAATATTACTTTTGTATTATTATCTGTCAGTCTATAGTCATGTTTCAGTGCAGCAAATGATTCACCCAATTTAAAAAAGCAAAATGCTCCCATAACAACTAAAAAAACAAGCAATATAATTATTATCTTTTTACTATTTATCTTAGCATTCGTTTTTTTATCAATTGTTGATATTACCTTATCAACAGACTTATCAAACCATTTCATATTTCTGATAGCAATTCCTATTGTCAGACCAAAATAGTAAATTGATATGCATAATATTGATAAAGATCGTAAGCAACTTAATACATCAGAAATAGTTGCTTGCTTCCATATTAGAAAAAAATTATAATTAAGCATTATGCAGGCAAATATAAATAATGATATCATTGACAAAGCGCAAATAAAAATTATATTTCGCACCAATTTCCAAATATTTTTTGCTCTGATTATTACATATGCCATCAAAAAGTTCAGCGCCAATAAAATTATACTTCCAAAAAGAATATCAAATAAATTAGAAAAAACGTTTGCTTCACTTATATGATTATATGAACTATTAATAGAAAAATAATTATTATATCCCTCAATAACTATAGTAGATATTCCCTTAAGTATGATTCCAGATATAGTTAACACAATCCCTATCAGTGCCGCATATGAACCGTAATTATTATTCTGATCTTTTTTTATTATGTCAATAAGTCTATTTCTTTTATCATCATATGTAACATTTTCTTCTGAATGGTTTGTCGATTCGTTGCTCATTAAATCATCCTTTCTGATATATTACTTGAATAATATATTAAAACATAATGTAAAATAAGTTTAATCTTAATAGATTATTTTCTTTTTTACATATGTACCATTATTAATATCTCTAATTCTTATAAACCAGCCCTCAATTTCATCCAAACAGTTCATTTGGAACAAAATTATTTGTGATACACTTTTATTTAATGTCTGCTTTCTGCATTACTTATTTCTGCATTCGCATGATCTAATCTTTCATATCTGCAACCACAGACTTATAATATTGCTGAGGTCAAATAATGTGCGAATTCCCATGTAATAGTGTTTTAATTTACTAAAATAGAAACTATTTTATGCAATAGCAATTTAATCTGTTGGAATATTTTTAATCCAATTCTCAATAACGGTAATATAATCTCCTAGGCTATGTCCATTATCGTAAAGATGCTCTTTAACATGTAAAGGATTTATGAGGTACAGATAACAGATTATTTTTTGAGCCGTATCTTTAAGCTGGTCTGAGGTATAACTCTCAAAAAAATTCGTATCCTTTAATGAAAGCACTCTTTCTTCAAGATGGCTTTCTCCGTTTAACACCAATCTGTACATATAGTTTCTGAAATAGTTTTTATGATTTTTACAAAGATCTAAAATATCTTCATTCGTAGTAAGTGCATCTATACCCTTTTTGTATAAGAAAGTTCCGTGAGCTTCCAATAGTCGTCTCATACTATTTCCGATAGTAAAATCGGAAAGTAATGAGTCCTCACCATTGGCATATCTATATATTTCTTTCATAAGTAATGAATACTCATTTCTTTTCATATCAATATGTTTGGTATTATCGATTTGTCGATCCTTAAGCTCATAATTTTCAACAAACTTATTCTTCAAATTAAATTGTTCCCCAATTTCTTCGCCGGCTTTTTCTAAATCATATACAGTAGATAAATCATGAGATAGCAGTAGTATTTTACTGTTTTTATTACCATAAAAAATTTTTGATAACTGATATTTCAAATAAGTTATCACTCCAACTTGGTTTTCTCTATCAAAGCTTGAAATAGGATCATCAATTACTATAAAATACTCATCCGTGAAATTATCAGTTGAATTATGATTATCCAACATTTGTGTGAAGAAGTAGCAAAGTGCAATTATATTACGTTCACCTGTAGATACTTTATCAGGTGTAACTTTGATACCATTTGACATTAGGTAATACTTACCACTTTCGGCATCTACATCTAATTGTAATCTCTTATTTGAAAAGAAAATATAGCTTAGCGCTTCATTTATCATGTCTTTTGCAATCACTACGTTTTTCTTCTTATTATTTAAATTATCAATTTTTACTTTTTTCTTATTGTATTCTTCTTGATATTCTTTTATTTTACTGCAACATTTATTGTAAGAGTCATACGCGTTTTTATATTCAGCATAATCCCTTGAAAACTCCCAATAGGCCATTTCTCTGTTCCAATCAGAGGCTTTCTTCTTGCTTTTATCGATTTCTTCGAGTTGCTGATTATAAATATTTCTTTTTTCCTCAAGACAAGAAATAGCATCGTTTAACGTTTTAATTTCCTGTATAATGTTGTTATCAGAAAATGAAATTGGAGCATATAGAGAATTTATCTTATCTTCAATAGACTGACCATATTGAGATAATAGAGAATTTACTATTCTATACTGAGATTCAACGGTTTCATATTCTTTGGTATATATACCTTTAAAATTATCTGCGATACTGATTATTTTATCCAATTCGTTTATCATCTCAGTAATGTTTTTATCATATTTCGCTAACTCTCTTTGATGATTTTTAGCTTCTTCAGATAAAATCTTCTCTATCGCTGATAAAATTATGCTCTTTTCTTCTGAATTGATAGGTCTAAAGCAATATGGACATATATCTTGATCCTCATTTTCAAAAACTATTTTTATGTCACTAATGTACTGAGAGCCTTTTTGACTATATATTTCAATGATACGTCTATCTCTATCATTCAAAACAGGTTCCTCTATTTTTTCAGCTAATAGTCGGGTAACATTCTGAAAGAAATTGCTTTCAAACATAAGCGGTTTCATTGCATCGCTAACTTTGCTATGAGATTCTGTTCCAATTATAGACATTAACTCTTGAAAATGTGCAAATGCATCTTCTCTGCTTTTAGAAATTACAGGTTTACCAAAAATCTTTTCAAGACTACTCGTTGTGATATTCGGTCTCTTACCGGAAATTAAAATTTCTCGTTCAACCCAGTTATTTGATGATTTCAACTTTTCCTTAAGGGTCTCTATTTTATATTTGTACGAATCACTATTCTTTACATTTTCAAGCAATCTTTTAGTTGATTCTTGATCATCAATATAGCCTAGGTATTCTTCTAATTTTTTATTTACCTCATTAATTTGTTTGTCTATCTCAACTTGTTCACCAAATAGAATAACTGCCGATAGACCGTCATTTTGTACTGCAACTTTATTATTTATGTAATCTTCATTAAAAACAAAAATATGATTCTGAGGAATTAACAACGGTTTATCATTCTGGTCTAATAATGAACAGCTTAAATCACTTTCTACGTTACAAAGAGACTTTGATATTGTACTCTTGCCGCTGCCATTCTTTCCATATATTATACTTATTCGTGATTCATTTTTAGTGAAACATTTCAATTTCGTCGCAGAAGGGAAACAACGACCGGATATTTTTAAGCTCATAATTGATTCTACCATATTGAAACTCCTTTTATAATGTAAACTGTAATTAATAATTCATCTTTTGTTTTTAATGGTATAATTCATAATAAATCCTTTCTGATTTTAATTCTCATTGAAAAAAGCCCGACTATTTTCTATTATATATATTGCAATATTAGTGAGTAGGACAAATTTCGTTGGGCAATTTTCCAGTCAGTATCATCGAAACCAAAATCACAAAAGAATCCCTTTCGTCTTCTTTTATAGATGGCAACAACTTTAAAAAGTTTTTTTCGGCATCATCCAGATTTCGAGCAATACTAAACTTATTCAAATATGGTTCGAGTAATTTAAGGTCTTCTTTTAAACGCTCAAGCTCAAATTCTTGAAGCTGTTCGTTGTTATAACATTTTATTAAAAAAGCATATGCATCTTCTTTCATATTACTTTTTAAATATGCTTTTGATAATTTATCAATAACAAAATAAGACGGATTTGCGTCATAATACTTTGACAATATCATTACTCGGTATATAGGAGGAAGCGTACTAAACACAGTTGGTATCCATGAATTATGTTGGTAATTCCCAAAACCATTTATTAAAAAGTAGGAAAAAACAATTTCAAGAGAGAAAGTTGTTATTGCTTCTAAAGATTTATCAATATCCTGAGAAGAATAGTTTCCCTCTTCTCCATCATGTACTCCCATATTGCCAATACCTTTTGCATTTAAAAGATCATCTACAATTATGGGATTCATAAATTCTTTGCAAGCCTCAATTTTATTATGAAGTTTATAATCTTTCCATTTTCTTTTTGTATCTGGTTTCACCAATTGAATAATTATCGAGTCACAAACCTTTTCTATACATATCCTAACATCCTCTGCACGATGATGAATTTTCTCTGAATCATCATTTGCATATTGATAATATTTTCTTGATAAAGGTGAAATTAATGGGATACTTATATTTTCCATACTATTCCTCCGAATTAAATTATCGCAAATAAACATAAAAACTATTAACACAAAATAATATACAATTATACACGATTGCCAAGCCATCTAACATAATTATACACCATTTTACAGCATTTTTCAATAGAGCTAGTGACATTTTAATAATTCAAGCATGATTTCTATATATTGCACAATCGACCAACCTTAGCTTTGTACATAATTTCAAACACATACATTATTATGACATATTTCGACAAATCAAGCAAGAAAATCGACTTATTATAAAGCCGATTTTCATAGCATTTTTATTTGTCCCACATATTTTACATACATCCCTTCCCCTCACACTCCACAAAATCCTTCGCCAACTGTTCCGCCTCAGCCAAACTGTCCTCCAGTATCTCAAACCCCACAGCCGCAGAAAAGCTGTCGATCTCAACACGTTCGGTCTCGTCTGCGAAAACCTGTA
>NZ_JBCPGA010000023.1:0-34698 GCF_040914135.1 Ruminococcus sp. RTP21204st1_B2_RTP21204_210225
TACCACAAAAAAAGACTGCTGTCTTGCTTTTTGGCAAGATCGCAGCCTTTTTTCTTGGGGACTTTTTTTACAGCCCCCCAAAATACATATTATTCTGCGCTGATATATGCCGTTACAGCGTCATCAGAGCTGTCAGAAGTTGTTCCCTCTGGATAAGAACTGAATGTGAACTTGTAATCCTTGTAGCCCTTTACCATAAGGAAAAGGTTTACATACTTGTATGTATTTCCAACAAAATATTCGTTCTTTTTCTGTGTAAGAAGCTCAGTAGTTCCGCCCATGCCGATATAAGTAGAAGCTCCGTCAGCAGAAGGTATTCCTCCGCCGCCCTTGTTGGAAGCAGAATAGTTTACATCAGGAGAGATTATGCCCCAATCATCGCTAGGGAAATCCTCCGGAACATATACCTCATATTCCATAACGCAAAGCTCGCAGTCATCAGGTATTTTCAGCTCGCTCTCGTCTATCTTATAAAAATCACTGCCAACAGAATTGTTGAGCTCGATAGCCTTGTTTACATAATCTGCGTCGTCAGTTTTGCTAACTACCTTTGTTATCCTTGTATAAATAGTGTGATAAATTTTATCTGTAGGACAGTATATGGTAGTCTTTATCCACTGACCGATAGGCGCAAGATTTTCCTCGCTTGTTTCAGACGGCTCTATAGCACTAGCCGCAATATCGTTGCTGTCACCGCTTGCAGGCTTGTTTTCGTCAGCTGTGCTTGTGTCAGCCACCTCAGCCTGTGATGATTCCGTTACCGCGGGAGCAGTTGTTGTGGTAGTTGTCGTTGCTGTTGCATCTTCTGATGAGTCAGCAGCACTGCTTTCCGTCTGCACAGCCGCAGCAGAGCTTTCGTTATCACTGTCGGAAGACCCACTGTCAGAACAGCCTGCCATGCCAAAAGCCATTACCACTGCCAATAAAAGAGCAGATATTTTTTTCATAATGTTACCTCCATATTTCTTTAATAAATTTATTTTACAACATTCTCCTATGCAAGTCAACAATATTTTCGACATTTATAAATATTTTGTTAAATACCCACAAACAGCCATAGTGTTTTTACAACATAATGTAGTAAGAAAAGCACAACATAATGTTGTATGATATATTAAATATAGACTATCAGAAAGGAATGGAGCGCCGCATGGTTTTTCAAAGAATACGAGATATGCGAGAAGATGCAGACCTTAAACAAAACGATATGGCAAAAATACTCCATTGCTCACAGCAAGCTTACAGCAACTACGAACTAGGACAGCGTGATATTCCCACGGATATCCTCATAGCCCTAGCTGAATATCACAAAACAAATGTAGACTATCTTCTGGGACTAACCAAAAACAAGACCTACTATAAAGATATGTAAAGCGGAAAGAACATCTCTTTCCGCTTTTTTGCAACCCATTTCATACACATTTATACAATCCTCTCCTATGTAGGATTTGTTAAAATTGCCTATGACATTTTTAGAAAAAAAGTGTTATAATGTATATAAGAGACAAAATAAAGTTATATTCACGGTTTAATGTGGAAGGAGCGTTAAAAATGCTAAAAAAAGGCGACGTCATATCATACGGTACGACCGGAGTGTGCAAAGTCGAGGGCGAGTGCGAACAGACCGTCAAGGGTCAGAAAAAGCGCTACATAGTTCTAAAACCTGTCCACCAAATCAATTCCACCTTGTATGTGCCGGTAGATAATGACGAGCTTAAAACAAAGTTCAAACCTCTGCTCACAGGCGATGAGATAGAGGAGATCATAAAAGAAATGCCCGAGGAGAGCTCCCTTTGGAAAGAAAGCAGCAGCGAGCGTGCCGAGCTTTATTCACAGGTACTTGAAAGCGGCGACAGAAAGCGACTTGCACAGCTTGTGAGAACATTGTATCTCAGACAGAAACATCTTATTGCGAAGGGCAGACATCTCCATTCATTAGACGAACGTTTTTTCAAGAATGCGGAAAATCTGCTCTTTGACGAATTTTCAGCCGTCCTGGGCATATCCCAAGACGAGGTCTTCGACTTTATAGAAACCCGCCTGAGCAAAGCCTAAATGCATACAAATGACACAAATAATATCGGCAAATAAAAAAGGACAAACCACAGTGGCTTGTCCTTTTGTTTTCATAAATGATACTCGATTATTCCTTGTCAACGTCCTCAACAGGCTCCTCGATAGCGTCGAGCTGAACTTCAACGTCAGCGTCCTCCTCAGTTGCAGCCTCATCCTCAGCAGGCTCTTCAGCCTTTTCCTCAGACTTCTCAGCGTCCTCTGCCTTGTCAGCTTCATCAGCCTCGTCAGAGCACTCGTCGCAGCCGCAGCAATCGTCGAAATCCTCGTCGAGATCTTCGTAATCGTAGTTTTCAAGCTCCTTGTGCTTTTTAAATGCAAAAATAGCAGCAGCTCCTGCAGCGATCGCACCGAGTGCAGCTATAACTTTCAATCCGCTTGCCATAATAAAACGCTCCTTTTTTGAATATTCCACTCTGAACTGCGTTCAGACTATCTACAGTATAGCATATTTGTTATAAAAAATCAAGACGTTTACAAAAAATACTGATTTTTTATACAACCTGCTCAAAAAATCTCAGTAAGCTTTGACAAATTGCCCACCGCTACATATTTCCCGTAAGGCTCATTATCACGCTAAGAGCCGCCAGCGGAGCTGTCTCGCACCGCAGTATCCTAGGTCCAAGACTCACCACAGTGACCCCTGCCTGACTACAGCTCTCCGCCTCATGGCTCTCGAAACCGCCCTCACAGCCGATAAACAAGCCAATAGTCTTTTCCTCGCCCTCACTAACAGGGGCAATGCCTGTCTCGCTAAGGCTCACGCCGCCCTTTTCGTAACACATAAAGCTCTCATCGCACTCTTTAAGTTCACTAAGGCACTCCTCAAAGCTGATAAAATTCGTCACCTCAGGCACATATCCCCTGCCCGACTGTTTCGCCGCTTCCAAAGCTATCTTATTGTATCTCTCCACACGCTTTTCATAGCCGCTTTTTGCAGGTCGTGAAACGCACCTCGCCGTAATAACAGGCACTATCTTGTACACTCCAAGCTCCACAGCCTTTTGCACTATAAGATCCATTTTATCAGACTTAGGCAACGCCTGATAAAGCACAACATTCACAGTAGGCTCGTTTTCGCTTTTCTCAGCAGAAAGCACATCGCAAACCACTTCCTTATCAGAAATGGACAGAATTTTTGCTCTGTATTCCACCCTGTCTGCACATACCGTAATGACATCGCCCAACCTCATACGCAAACTTCTGCCGATATGATAAGCATCATTACCCCTGATAGAAATCGTATTCCCCGATACGCTGTCAACAAAAAATCTAGGCATATTCCCAACCAGTGTCAAGCACTGTCCTCCAATCTCAAATCACGATTTTACGCACTTTCACGACGCTTTCGTCGCTTCTTGGTATAGTATACCACACCTTCAAAAATTGTTCAACAAAGTTCACATAACTAACACAAAACTTTCATACGCAGTACATACGGGCAGGGTATTATATAGTTGTCGCAAGGGACAAGACCTACCGAGGGAAGTTCCAAGAGCGGCAGTTGATTTTGGTATGTAGGCTTTTACCCCAAGCCTTCATATATACAGCTTGTAGATTAATTTCTACTAGCTTCTCCCCTATAATTTTTTATTTTTTGGCACCCACAGTTTTCTGTGGGTGTTTTTTTGTCCTGTCGAGGATATCGCAGGAAAAGTTTGTAAAACAAACTACAAAAGCGGTGCAGAATTTACACTCCGACACCGCTTTGTGATTGATTTTTCATTTGCAATTCTTCTATTGCTTTCTACGCCGCTTAGTAGGCTTGCGCCTATTGAGGCTCTGCCCATTTCTTGTGAGCGAAGTCGAACAAGAAATTTACTCCGCTAGGGACTCTGTCCCTAGACCCTGCAATGGGTTTCACCCCTGGACCTTTTGCTCGCTTCGCTCGGTGAGCCTTTTACTTTGCATTGGCTTTTCAACCAAATTACGCAAACAGTTCCCCTGCCGTATCTTTATAATACTCCGCCTGTGCCGCCCACATTGCTGTATATATTCCGCCTTTGGCGATAAGCTTTTCATGGCTGCCACGCTCTATTATGTGGCCATTGTCAAGAACTGTTATATCATCGCAGAAACGGCAGGAGGACAGACGATGTGAAATGTAGATAGCCGTTCTTGTTCCAACAATGCTGTTAAATTTTGTGTAGATGTCATATTCAGATATCGGGTCAAGCGCCGCTGTAGGTTCGTCAAGGACTATAAACGGCGAGCCTTTGTATATCGCCCTTGCAAGACACAGCTTCTGTGCCTCTCCGCCCGAAATTTCCACACCTTTCTCATCAAAATCCTTGTAAAGACAGGTTTCAATGCCGTTCTCCATAGTTTTAAGACGGTCGCCAAGTCCAGCACGGATAACACAGTCTGTCACACGCTCGGGGTCATATTCCGTATCGGCAGCAACATTCTCCGCAAGGCTGAACGAAAACAGCTTGCTGTCCTGAAACACCACCGAGAAAAGCTCCATATACTCTTCGTATTTATATTTTCTGATATCAATTCCGTTGAGCGTTATCTCGCCCTCGGTGGGATCGTACAGCCTGCAAAGCAGCTTAACAAGCGTCGATTTTCCGCAGCCGTTCTTGCCCACAAGAGCCATTTTCTCGCCAATTCGCCATTTCAGATTTATGTCTTTAAGAGTATATTCCTCGCTGTCGGGATATTTGAACCAGACATGCTTGAACTCAAATTCATATTCGTTATCATCACGCTTTTCCGTAGGGATAGTGCCCTTGTACTTTTCGTCGGGAATATCAAGAAAGTCAAAATATTTCTTGCAGAAAGTCGGCGTTATTTTCAGCAGTCCGTAAAAGTCTGAAAGATCTGACACGCCTGCGGATATCTTTTCAAAGTACAGTGCAAAAGCTATCACCTCGCCTGGAGATAACATTCCGCTTGCCGCCCTCATGACCGCAAAGCCGTACATAAGTGCCTTTGTGAGGATATTGACCACCTGACAAAGAAAATTCGGCAGCATAGCTGACTTATAAGCTTTGAACCAACCCTCTGCTATCTCATCTCGTGCTTTATCAAGCTCTTTATCAATAAGATTTTGCTGGGAATATATTCTTATCTCTTTGCCGTTTCGATAATTGCGGAGAATGTAATTACTGAAAAAGCCATCTGCACGGTTTGCCTGAATGACCTTTTTGTCATTTTGTAACTTTTCAAAACCAAGTATCGCTTTAGGGTTTATGACCAAAGATTTGAGCATTTCAAGCAAAACAGTTATTATAACTACCGCAAGAAAGCCCCATATAGACTGAATGAAACCGCTGAAGCCTGCTGTGGTGACAGGCTTTACAAAAACCATTGGTATGATAAGTATAACACCTGTGATTATCAAAAATAGTCCGCCGATAGAATATATGACATATTTGCACAATGCCGGTATGCCTGCGTTATTATTCTCGACCTGATTATCTGCGTTTGAAAATCTGTTTTGTGTGTCTGTATTTTCAAGGCGGACAAAATCCATTGTCATTACTTTCTGCCAAAGATTTTTATGCAGATTGGTACTTCTGGCAAAAGTCTGAGAACTTGAACGCCTAAAAAGAAACATCTTTGTCATAAATATCACAGCCTGCACGCCAACAACTATCGCCGCATAAGAAAGCAGCGTTCCAACAGGTTTTGACTGCGTAATCCCGTCGATAACAAGGGCAGACAGATATATAAAGACAAATTCCGTGGCAAGCCCCAACACATACTCAATAGTATCTCTAATGAGATAACCGCTGTCGGCGACCCTTACTGCTTTCAGCGTTCGCTTTATTATCTCACGTTTTTCCTTTGCGGAAAGCTTTTCTTCGTTGTTATTATTATTTTTACTCATTTATCTGCACCCCCCTTATCATTATAATAGGAACTTTGAAGCTCAAAAAGCTCGGCGTATTTTCCGCCCTGCGCCATAAGCTGAGCGTGAGTGCCTGTTTCTGTTAAAGTGCCGTTTTCTATCATTATTATCCTGTCGCAGAACCTTGTTGAGGCAAGGCGGTGTGATATAAAAACGCTTGATTTGCCTTTAGTGAAATCGGCGTATTTCAAATACATCTCCTGCTCTGCGATAGGGTCAAGGGCGGCGGTGGGCTCGTCAAGAAGAAGTATCGGTGCGTCCTTATACAATGCCCTTGCAAGAGCAAGTTTTTGCGTCTGACCACCTGAAAGCTCGGTGGCATTTTCAAAAACTGACTTCACAAGCCGTGTGTTTTCCTTTTCGGGCAGGCTCATAACTTTATCGTAAAGCCCTGCCTTTTTTAGGCAGTCATAAACTCTTTCACGGTCAAAATTATCTGCATCTGCACCTGCGATATTTTCAGCGATAGTCACCGCAAGCAGGGCGATATCCTGAAAAACAGCGCCGAAAAGTGTGAAATATTCATCACGATTATAGCTGTTCACAGGCTTTCCGTTGAGAAGTATCTCGCCCTCTGTAGGGTCATAAAGTCCGCACATAAGCTTTATGAGAGTGGTCTTTCCTGCGCCGTTAAGTCCCACAAGTGCAAGCTTTTCGCCCTTATGCAAAGTAAATGAAATATTTTGGATAGTCGGCTTTTCAGCACCTGAATATTTGTAGCTGACGTTCCTAAATTCAAGCTCGCACTCCCCTGTCGGAAGTTTTTCGCCCTTGCCACGATTTGTTTTATCGGGCATATCGAGATATTGTCTTGCATAGGAAGTATTGTTTGATAGCCATTTGAAACCTGAGAACTTGTCAAAAGCAACTCTGACAGAATGACCGAAATTCCATATGGAATTGAAATACAGCACAAAGTCGCCTGCGCCGATATTGCCTTTAACTACCATATAAATAACATAAGCATAGGCGGCAAGATCTGCAAGCTGCAAGATGATAGTTGACACCACATTGTGGCGAAATGTCCATTCGTCCTGCTGTTCATACCAATTCAAGCGATTTGCATATGAGCGGTCGAAAATCTTTGTGAACCATTTGTCCATTCCGAAAATGCGTACATCTTTTGCCGATGAAAAATCTCTGCCTGCGTCGCCGATATAATCAAGCTCACGATCATACTGCTGCCAATTATCTGCCATGTTCCATATCCATTTCATTTTGTGCCGCTCAAGATAATAGACCGTAATGGCGGGAACTCCGACGATAAGTATCATTATAGGGTCAAGCATTGAAAGTATACCGCCATATGCTGCGAGCTGTATCAGCGCCATAAGAAAGCCTTCAATAGTATCAACCGTCTGATAGGTTATGTAGTCTGAACCTGTCCGAGCTTTTTGCATTAGGTTGTTGTTATCACAACTTTCGTTGTTTTCATAATCAGTTGACATATGCTTGCGGAGCATTTTTCTCGTCATATGGTGAACAAACTTAAAGTAGCCCACATATCCACGGTAATCTTTCGTTTCATTTTCAATGTACTTTGACATAAATTCGCCGACTATAAGCAGCAGACATATGACAGCAAGCCTTATGCGTGATGATGTTCCCAGAGCAAGCTCAACAACATATTTGCTTGTGAACGTATCAAAAAGCGTGGCGGCAACGTTTGAAAATATATGCAATACGATCAACATCAGCATTATCGGCTGGCTTTTCCAAAGCTCATAAAGGGTATACCGCATATTTTCAAAGGTCTTGTACTTTATCTTACTTTGCTCTTTGTTGTACTCGTCACGCGCTTTCTGGCGTTTTTCTTTTGTATACTTTGCAATTTTTACACGTTTCATATCCTCACCTCACATTCATCATACAGCAAAAAAGACCGCCCGTGTTGATTTCTGCACGAACGGTCAAAATACGGCACGAATGGCAATATAGTTTACAGTTTATGGTTAATAGTGAATAGTGAGTAGTTAGTAGTTGGATTTTGTTGATTTTATTATTGATGTGAGTATCTTTATTAGCTCGATGCAATCGGAACTGATGCTTTCATATGTCACCTCATAACTATTAACTATTCACCATCAACTATTAACTATTGAGCGGCACCATTATTTCGGTGGCAAACACGCCCTCTTCATTCTGACGATTAACATATCCGCCGTACCTTTTCGCAACTCTGTCGATTCGGAATAAGCCGTAGCCGTGTTCACCCTCTTTGGTGGAGAGATATGTATTTTTCGACTTGCGCACTTTGCCTGCGGAGTTCTGCACAGAAAGATACAACTGTCCTTTCAGCTTGCCGATATACACACGCATAAATCGTTCCTCTTCAGGAAGCGTGCCACAGGCTTCGACTGCGTTATCCAGTATATTTCCAAGCATAGAACAAAGCTCAACATCGCTCATAGGCAGTTTGTCGGGAACATTCGCTTTTACGTTAAGCTTTATGTTCATTTTCTCCGCAACATTCAGCTTGCTGTTGAGGATAGCATCCGCCATAACATTGCCCGTCTTTATTACAGTATCCACAGTGTCAAGATCGTCCGCAAGCTCGTTGAGATAGTCAGACAGCTTATCATAATTGCCCTCTGAGAGCTGAATTTTCATATTGTTGATATGGTTGCGGTAATCGTGCCGCCAGCCACGCACATGACGGTACATATTCTGTATCTCACGCACCTGCTTTTCGATAAGCTCGCTCTGAAAGCGCTCTATTCGGCGGTCTATCATGTTATATAGGGTGCGGCGGATTAGGAATAATCCTACAACGCAGAGTGCTGAAAATAAGATTACCGCACCTATTATGATTGCTATTTTCATATTAGTCCTCACAATCACTTATAGGTTCAAACCCTTGACTTATTAGACATTCATTAAGTAGTTCAAAAAACATATTAACAGCTTTATCTTCGTCACCTTCAGTTTCGTAAATCAATGAACAATAATTCAATACGGTCTTGTTATGACCAAGCAACTTGACAGCAACAAAATCGTTAAAGCCCTCAGGCAAAATATGGTGTTTTTCATCATTGAAATGCAATTTAGCTGCACAGTTGTAACCGTTGAAAAAGTTTTGTAAGAACTCCAATGACATTTTACCAATATACATACCAGGACGTCGTTTAATATTAGCTAATAATTTTCTTTCGACTATATTTATATCTGTTATTGCGTTTTCCATAACTTTATCCTTTCGTATAGAACTGAATAAATTTCTCATTTACATCTTTATAAAGTCGCCGAGAAAGCGGAATAATCGTACCGTTATCAAGAGCAATTTCCGTCTTGCCGATACTCCGCATAAACCGCAGATTTACGATGTACGAGCGGTGAGGACTCACAAATCCATTCAGCCTCATTGCAAAAAATCTGCTTATACTCACCATGCAGTCTATTATCCTATCGTCTGATAAGTGAACTGCTGTTTTTCTGCCGAAAGCTTCAATGTAAGTTATTCTGTCGGCCGATATATGTGTCGCTCCGTTGGTGGTTTCAATAATCAGCTCGTCAGCTTTGACGGAACGTTTCTCTACATATTTATCGAGAACAGCGAACAGCTTTTCCTTAGCTACGGGCTTTAGCAAGTAATGCAGGGCTTCAACGTCATACCCCTCAGCAATGTAATCGGAATAGCCCGTAATGAACACTATCGGGAGCATATCCCCATTGGAACGAAGGTGCTTGGCAAGCTCCATACCATTGAGCCTATCCATTTCAATATCCAGCAGGATAAGGTCGCAAGGCTTGTCGGGATATGAAAACAGGAAGCTTTCTGCACTTATGTATTCGTCAATATCAAGCGCAAAAGGCTTGTCGGCAGACCATTCTGCGAGAAGCCGACGCATTTCTTTTATTTGATTTTCGTTATCGTCGCATATTGCTATTGTCAGTGGCATTTAGTTCACCTTAAAAAGTTTTGATTTTTTTAATTATATCATATCAGTTATTTTTTTGCAACAAAACATATTCAATAAATGGAAATCTAAGCAACGCAAAAAAGCGGAACGCCCCACACAGAACATTCCGCTTAAATCAAACTATTCTATTTAGTTATATTCAGGGAGCGATTATCTTGCACCCTCAGCAAAGCCGCTGTCAACAAGATCAACAAGACCCTTTACTGCTGCTTCCTCATCTGGACCGTCTGCAATGATCCTGATAGTTGTGCCGCCTACGATGCCAAGTGAAAGGATTCCAAGAAGGCTCTTTGCGTTTACTCTTCTCTCCTCTTTCTCTACCCAGATAGATGACTTGAATTCATTTGCCTTCTGGATGAAAAATGTTGCAGGGCGTGCGTGAAGTCCTACCTGATTCTGTACTACTACGTCTTTTACGAACATACTGATCTCTCCCATTCATTATAATGCTGTTAAACTCCCTAATTAAGGGACTTTTTCAAGATACCCTCAGGTTATTTGATATATTTATTATACTCGACAAGTCTGCCTTAGTCAACGCAAATTTTAGACAAACAAGCGAAAAACCCTCAATTTTCAGCACAATGCTCTAAACTTTGCAACTTTTATGATTAAACTTGTGATATATTCACAACACAGATTTTTACATCATATCATTTTGTACAAATTCATTTAACAATTATGTGAAAAGTGTTGAAAACCAATATCACTTTTTATTCTCTTTTTCTTCTAATTTGTGTATAATAGCCAAATCTTTTTCCGTCAGCGGACTTCTTTCCAACAGCTCAGGACGCTTCAAATAGGTGGCTTTTACAGCCTCCTCACGGCGCCATTTCGCTATCTCAGCATGATTGCCCGATAGAAGCACTTTAGGCACTTCCCTGTCGTGCCACACCTCAGGACGTGTGTACTGTGGATATTCCAGCAGACCATTATAATGACTCTCGTCCTCATAGCAATCCGCCTGCGAAAGCGTTCCCTCCAGCATTCTCACAACGCAGTCCACCAGCACCAACGCAGGAAGTTCTCCGCCGGTAAGCACATAATCCCCCACGGATATTTCTTCATCGACTATTTCGTCAATGACCCTGCTGTCCACTCCCTCATAATGACCGCATAATATAAATATGCTGTCAAGCTGAGAAAGTTCCTTTGCACGCTTCTGGGTCAGCGTTTTTCCCTGTGGGGACATATAGATAACGTGAGGCTTTGCCTTTCCAGCTGTCACCGACTTGTAGCAGTTGTAAATAGGCTCGCACTGCATGAGCATACCCTGTCTTTCGCTGTAAGGGGTATCGTCTACTCTGCGGTGCTTGTCCTGAGTGTAGTCCCTGATATTATGACACGTTACCGTGAAAATATTCTTAGCCCTTGCCCTGCCTACTACACTTTCAGAAAGATAATTCTCAAGCATTTCAGGAAAAAGCGTTGCAATATCTATGTTCAAATCAATTCCTCCATATCATGTCAAAAGGCTGGTAAGCCCAGTTTTCCTCAGCGCTGTTCAAATGCTCCTGCACAGAGCCACCGCTTTTTTCATAGTATCCTATGCCCTGCACAACACCGATAGTCACCACAATAGCGATTATTATCACCACAAACAAGCTCCACAAAGCAGACCTGCGCTTCTTCGGCTTGTTGCCCTCGTTATTATAGTATACCCTCAGACTTGTGAGCATATTGTCAAGCTCAATAAAACTCAGCCCCTCGCCCTTATATGTGTTGGCAAGCCTGTTGAATCCGCTCTCTTTTCTAAGCCTTTTTATAAGCCATTTTTCCTCAGCCCTGGGACTTCTCAGCCGTGG
The DNA here is from genome assembly GCF_040914135.1 of Ruminococcus sp. RTP21204st1_B2_RTP21204_210225. Taxonomy (NCBI): domain Bacteria; kingdom Bacillati; phylum Bacillota; class Clostridia; order Eubacteriales; family Oscillospiraceae; genus Ruminococcus; species Ruminococcus sp. RTP21204st1_B2_RTP21204_210225. Next base: position 11,655 of record NZ_JBCPGA010000023.1, read on the forward strand.
ACTTTCGTCTATGTATGCTGTAAAAACTCTCTCGATACATTTCAGCGACTTTTCACGGCTGTTGAGCTTTGGAAATATCAGGCTGAACATTCCGTCAGAATAATCTCTGACAAGTCTTTCCAAGTCCTCGTATTTGCAGAACTTCATTAATCAAAAAGTCCCTCCAGCGGAGTTATCTTCATCACGCCACCCTCGATATCCGTTTCAGCCACAACTTCAGGTATCGCGGGGATAAGCTTAACATTTCCCTTTTCGTCAGCGATGTGGTAAACATCGTTTGCGCCCGTCTGACTTACGTCTGTTATCTTGCCGTAGCTTTCACCGCTGTCAGCGTCGACCACTTCAAGACCTATAAGATCCTGAACAAAATAGCAGCCCTCATCAAGCTCCACATCGTTACGGTCGATATAAAGCACCCTGTTGCGAAGCTTCTGAGCCTCCTCCACAGTGTCAACGCCCTTGACTTTCATTACAACAATATTCTTTGCAACTCTCGAACGCTCTATCTCCACAGGAGTACCGCTCTTATAATATAGTGTGTCAAATCCGCAGAGAAATTCAGGTCCATCACACCATGGCTGTACTTTTATCTCGCCCTTTATGCCGAACACCGATACTATCTTTCCTGCTTCAAGATATTTTTTTACGTCCATTTTGATTACCTCCCGATAACAAATCTTACAGCTTTCTTTTTATAGATTGTAACATATTTTTTTACCCTTTGCAACGCTTTAACTACGCTGTTATGCACATAGCTCAGGATATTTACAAAAAGTTTATTAATTACAATTCGGTTACTCAAAACGAACTTTACGCCCCTCTTTTGTACAAAATCACCATGAAAACCTGTGATTTAACAAAAAATTCACACATAAGAGAGCAAAATGTGTTACAATTTGTAATATATCAGACCGCAGACCAGTGCTTGAAACTGCGGTATAAAAGTTTTTTTGCATATTTTCACTATAAAACACTTGCAAAACATATCGTTTTTTGTTATAATAACAATGTGCAGACATCTGCCCTTATGGGGTAATTATGCCCATGGCAGAACTTAGGTCGAAAATTTTTGCAAGTAGAGGGGAATAACTTATGTCAAACAGATTATTTCAGAGCGTTGTTCATCAGATGCGTGACACTATCGACTGCGTCATAGGCGTAATAGATGAGAACGCAACTATCATTGCCTGCTCTGAGCTTTCACAGGTCGGAACGACTAACGAATTTGTTTCGTTAGATCTGGGCGATTCACACGACATTTTTGTTAGAGACGGTTATACCTATAAGCCATTCGGTGCTCATATGAAACCTGACTATGCTGTTTTCGTTGAGGGAACAGACGAGGTGGCTGCAAAGTATGCAAGCATACTTGCCATTACTCTTTCCAGCATAAAGCAGTATTATGACGAAAAATACGACAGAAACAATTTCATCAAGAACGTAGTGCTTGACAACGTGCTGCCGGGCGACGTTCATGTTAAAGCTAGAGAGCTGCATTTCAGCGCTGACATTTCAAGAGTCGTGCTGCTTATCAGAATACTCTCCACAAATGACGTTTCAGCTTACGATGTTATCCAGAACCTTTTCCCTGACAAGTCCAAGGACTTCGTTTTCAACATCACTGAGAGCGATATCGTGCTTGTTAAGGAAGTGGCAAACGGCGTTGAGTCAAAGGATCTGGAAAAACTGGCACGTTCTATTTCCGATACCCTTTCAAGTGAATTCTATACAAGAGTCACTGTAGGTATAGGAACAGTAGTAGAGGGCGTAAAGGATCTGGCAAGAAGCTTCAAGGAAGCACAGATAGCTCTCGAGGTAGGAAAGGTGTTCGATACTGACAAGAATATCGTTTCTTATGACAATCTTGGTATCGCAAGACTTATCTATCACCTGCCTACAACACTTTGCGAAACATTCCTTAAGGAAGTTTTCAAGAAAGGCTCTATTGAGTCGCTGGATCATGAAACACTTTTCACTATCCAGAAGTTCTTTGAAAACAACCTGAACGTTTCTGAAACTTCAAGAAAACTGTTTGTTCACAGAAATACTCTTGTGTACAGACTTGAAAAAATCAAAAAGCTCACGGGTCTTGACCTGAGAGAGTTCGACCACGCTATCATCTTCAAGATAGCTCTTATGGTAAAGAAGTATCTCTCCGCTAACCCTGTCAAGTTCTAAATCCTACGAGCGGAAAAGAGGCTTGCTTGCCTCTGTAAAACTAAGGCGGTGTAAATTTTGGTAGAGTTTAAAGACGTGTCCGTTACCTATTCAAGCGGTGTGGACGCTCTGAACAAAGTAAACCTGAAGATAAACGACGGCGACTTCGCTTTCGTGGTAGGTCCTTCAGGCGCCGGAAAATCAACACTTATCAAGCTGGTTCTTAAAGAAATAGATGCGACCAGCGGTACAGTAATGGTAAACGGCTTCAATCTGAAAAAGCTGAGAAGAAGAAAGATACCTGCCCTTCGCAGAACTATCGGCGTTGTTTTTCAGGATTTCAGACTTATCCCTACAATGACAGTTTATGAGAACGTGGCGTTCGTGCTGAGAGTGATCGACGCTCCTGCAAAGTACATAAGAAGCCGTGTTCCATATGTTATAAGCCTTGTGGGACTTTCCGATAAGGCGAAAAGCTATCCGACCGAGCTTTCAGGCGGTGAGCAGCAGCGTGTGGCACTTGCAAGGGCACTTGTAAACGACCCACAGCTCATCATTGCCGACGAGCCGACAGGAAATATCGACCCTGCGCTTTCATATGAGATAGTAGAGCTTCTCAAGGGCATAAACGAGTGCGGCACTACCATTCTTATGGTTACCCACGAGCATGACCTTGTGCGCTATTTCGGAGGCAGAATTATCAACATCAACAAAGGTCAGATCGCCTTTGACGAAGTGATAGGAGGCTCCAATGAAAGCAAGTAGTTTTAGATATCTTATAAATCAAGGCTTCAAGGGCATTTGGAAAAACAGAATGATGACGTTCGCCTCTTTCTGTATCCTGCTCGTTTCCCTGCTTATGGTAGGCACATCAGTGCTGGTTTCCATTAACCTTACAAGAATAATCGGCGGTATCGAGGACAAGAGCGAAGTCATCGTTATCGTAAAGGACGGCACAAGTCAGGCTGATATGCAGACCCTTGAGAACAAGCTCAAAGAGGTCGGAAATATCAACACTGTGAGCCTTTATTCAAAGGACGAAGCGTGGAAAAATATGCTCAAGGGCATGACAGACGAGGAAAAGGATTTCTTCCAGTATGCCGATGATAACCCATTGCCTGACACTTACAAGGTAACGGTCAAGGATATCGAGAAGATGAGCGAAACAACCACTCAGATAGAGACCTTTGACAATGTTGACTCAACAAAGTCCCCTACAGCATTTGCTGATATCCTTATCAGTATCAGAAGAGTATTTACGATAGTTGCCTTTGCGGTCATTGTGGCACTTGTTGTGGTTTGTCTAATAATCATTTCAAATACCACCAGAGCAAGCGTTTTCGCAAGACGTAAAGAGATCAACATCATGAAATATGTAGGCGCTACCAACAGCTTTATCAGGATACCTTTCTTTATCGAGGGTATGATAGTTGGTCTGCTTGCAGCCGCAGGCGCACTGCTGCTCACAAAGTTTGCCTACGAGGGAATTTACAACATCTTCAATGATGACTTCAAGCTCTGGAGCATTCTCGGTGTTCAGAATTTGTATTCGTTCAAATCCCTCTTGCTCCCTGTTGCAGCATCTTATCTTATCGCAGGCGCTGTTATCGGTGCGGTGGGTACTTCTATAAGCACAGGCAAGCATCTTAAAGTATAATACATTTGCCAAATATAGACATAAGGCAGGCTATGATCCAACGGGGTTTTTAGACTGCCTTTTGTTGCAGTTTAAAGCATATCCTGACAAGAGATAAAAAAGAGAGAACGTGCGGGATAATGCGTTAGAGAAAGATAAAAACGTGTAAAAATGGTCTTTTTTAAGACGGAGGACAGGTATGAAAACAGGTATATTCACAATGAAGCGAGTATTGGCTTTCACTATCGCCGTAGTCGCTTCCATGACAATGCTTGCAGGCGGCACACAGCCGGTCATGACAGCACAGAACGCTTCTGCAGAAAGTCAGGCAATAAAGAACAACAAGAAAAAAATATCCTCTGCCAAGGATAAAATAAGCGAGCTTGAACAAAAGCAGGCTGACCTTGACAAGCAGATAAACAGCACAAAGGACGATATCTCCAAGGAGGAAGAAAATCAGAAAGCGATCCAAGAGCAGATAGAAACTGTTCAGGAAACTATACTGACCCTTGAGGATTCTATCACTGACCTTGAAACTGAGATAGCCGACCTTGAAGAGGCTATCGCAAAGAGCGAAATAAAAATAAAAAACAAGAGAACTGAGATAGAAAATGGCGTTGTTGACTTCAAACAACGTCTTAGAGCAATGTATGTTGCCGGAAATAGTTCATACACCGATATTCTTATTGGTTCGACGGACTTTTATGATATGCTTATGAAAATAGAGCTTGTCAAAAGAGTGGCTGACCATGACAACACCATGATCGACGGACTTGTTGAACTTAAAGGCGAGTATGAATCTCAGGAAGCAGAGCTTGAAGCCAACAAGACTGAACTTGAAACTAACAAAGCTACCCTTGAGGAACAAAAGGCCTATCACACTGAGCAGAAGAAAAAGCTTGACGACCTTTATGCAAAAAGTCAGGCTGTTATCGACCAGCTTGAGGAAGATAAGGCGGCTTATGAAGCCAATAAGGAGCAGATAAACAAGGAGCAGGAAGACTTCGAGGCACAGCTCCAGAAGCTTTACAAGGAGCAGGAGCAGATCAAAAAGAAGGAAGAAGAGGAACGTAAGAAAAAAGAAGAGGAAGAACGTAAGAGAAGAGAGGAAGAAGAACGTAGACAACAGCAGCAACAGCAGAATAATAACGGCAATTCTTCATCTTCTAATGCAAACGGCAACACCTCTAACAGCGGTCAATCTTCTACCAATAACGGTGACTACAATTATACCGACAAGAGCCAGTTTACATGGCCTGTGCCGGGTTATTATCATATTTCCTACGGCGTGGGTTGGCGCTGGGGCGCTTATCACAAGGGTATCGACATCTGGTCTCCTGGAATAAGAGGCGCAAAGATATGCGCTGCCGCTGAGGGTACTGTTATACTCGTCAGCAACACCTGCACACACGATTATGGCAAGAACGGCTCATGCGGCTGTGGCGGTGGATATGGAAACTACTGCATAATCGACCACGGCAACGGCTACTGGACCCTTTACGGTCACTCACAGTATATGAGCGTAACACAGGGTCAGCACGTCAACAAGGGCGACGTTCTGGGTATTGTCGGCTCAACAGGATATTCAACTGGCGACCACCTGCACTTTGAGGTGCGATTGAACGGCGTGGCACAGAATCCGTCAAATTATGTATAAACAGGCAATGCCGAAAGGTCTTGCCCCACAACCAAAGGAGTCTTTTATTTCATGAACAGGCTTTACAGCTTAAAACGTATTCTCACTTTCATTATCGCATTCGCTGTTACCGCTGGTATTGCAGGAAGCAGCTACAATTCTTCTTTGAAGATAACCTCAGCGGACACTGAAAGCTCGCAGGGGGAGGACTATAACTATACTGATTCTGTGGCTGACGGAGGTCAGCAAAGCGATGAACAAACAGAAAATGACGATAATTCTCAGGAGGAGTCAACAGGTTTTGACATCACACAGTATGCAGAACAGCTTAGAGAGCTATCAAAAAAGCAGACGGAAATAAACGAACAGCTCGACAAATATGATGAGGACATTGAGAAAAGCGAGAAAAAGCAGAAGCTTCTGAAAGAAAAGATAGATTCTATAAATGACGAAATAGACGTTCTCAACTCTTACATGACCGCACTGGAGCTTCAGATAAACACCAATCAGCGAAATATCGATAAGAAGCAGGCTGAGATAAACAAGGGTATAGAGGACTTTAAACAAAGATTAAGGGCAATGTATATCGCAGGGTCGGACAGCTACACCACAATGCTTTTGGAATCAGACAGCTTTTATGACATACTCATGAGATTAGAGCTTATAAAGCGTGTGGCACACCATGATGACACTATCATTGATAACCTTATAAAACTCAAAACTGAATATGAGGATATGCAAAAGACCCTTGACAAGCAGAAAGCCGAGTATGACGCTCAGTACACACAGTATACACAGCAGAAAGATATGCTCAGTCAGCTTTACCGCTCCAGTACCAAAACACAGCAGGAGCTTAAAGCTAAGCAGAAGAAGCTCAGAGAGCAGAACGAAGCCTATGAGGCGGAGCGTGAGCAGTTTGAGGGCAGCCTTTCCGGCATACTGAAATCGTCAGGCTCAGGCGGAACAGCAAGAGATAACGAAGTTTCCGCCACAATGGCACTTGCAGATGTGAAGCTTGAGGAGCTTCACAAGGAGATAAATGACCGCCTTGACAAGGGCGAAAAGCTTGGAGATACCGAGCCTGATTACTACTTCGCATGGCCTGTTCCGGGGTCTTACTCCGTATCATCAGGCGTGGGCGCACGATGGGGCTCATATCACACGGGACTTGACATTCCTGCGGCTCATGGCACGCCTATTCACGCTTCATGCAGTGGCAAGGTCATAAAGATAAACACCACCTGCACGCATGACTACGGCAAGGAGGAGTCCTGCGGCTGTGGCGGCGGTTATGGAAACTATGTTATCATCGACCACGGCAACGAATTCATTACCCTTTACGGACATCTCACAGAGGTAGATGTAGAGATAGGCGACGAGGTGAAAAAAGGCGACGTTATCGGCAAAATGGGTTCGACCGGCTTTTCAACAGGCGACCACCTGCACATTGAGATACGCTATCAGGGTTATATATTGAACCCTGCGTTCTATCTTGATGTTACACAATAAAAAAAATCGACCTCTTATGGAAAAACATAAGAGGCCTTTTTTTATCTTATTTTGAAGCACTCACACGCTTACAAAGACGTGAAATAATCGCTGTGATAAATCTTGCTCCTGCAGTGCAAAGAAGCATTATCACGGGGATAAATGTGACGATATATCTAGGTGGATTTTCCCATATAAGGAAAAAGAGTATAACTCCCGTGAGAGTCACTATGCTGAAAAACAAAGCAGAGTGGCGACGCTTGCCAGCGGCATAAACTGCACCAAACGCCATTGCTATGAGCATTGCACTGTGATAGCCGTCTACATAGCTACCAAGCAAGCGACTGTTCAATACCTCTCGCAAACCACCTGAGGGGTCGGAGCGTGAGAGATATTTGCCATAGGAAAAACCACCGCTGTCCCACGTTCTGGCGACTTTGTGATAAGCCATTTTGCAGGCTTCATAAGGGGTGCTTATGTTTTCAAGGCGGGCTTTTATTTCCCGGATATTCGCCTGCTTTTTGGCGTCATATGTATCAAATGACATAGTGAAGTCAACGTCCTCGTCAACGTGGGTCTTGTATTCGCTGTTAAGGCTCATCATTATCCAGTGTGTAACAGGGAAACGATATCTGTCTACCATTTTTTCATCAGAGATACCCATGGCAAGACCGCCATAGTATGCCGCCTTTGACACGCCAATAAACAGCATAACAGCCGCAAGGCTCAGTATAGCTCCCCTTTTTACACCCATTTTCAGCACAAAAAATATCATCACTGAAATCAGCATTACTGCAATGCTTCCCTTGACAGTGTTTCCAAGTGCGATAAAAAGGCTTGCTATAAGAGCATAGACAACGCTTTTGGTTTTGCTTTTTTCTTTCACCGCAAGGGTCAGAAAATAAAGAGTACAGCTTACAAATATCATGCCTGCTGTGTCAGAATGAAAAAACGGCGTATAAAGCAGCATAACAGGCATAAGTGCCGAAATAATGCCGCAAAAAAGCCTTTGGCTGTTAAGTTTGAATATCCTCTCCCCTGTGAGAAAGGTCATTATTACGCTAAGTTGAATAAGAATTACGTTAAAGGTCTGCCCCGCATAGATGCTCACGCCGCCGGTGAAAAGCTTCCATAAGGCGAAGAAGGGTATCTGCAAATATATCATGCCCCATGCGTTAGGGTATTTTGCAGCATAAATACGGTAGCTTTCTTTGATGCTCCCAAGATCTTCACCCATGACAAAGCGTTTTGCGAACTCCCCTGTTATTTTGGGGTCAACCATTTCGTAATTGTAATGAAGATAACGCACAAACAATATCTGCAATGCAAGCAAAATCAGGCAGAAAAAAGCAAATATAAGCCTGACACGCTTTTTGGTAAACTTCTTTTCACAGCGTTTCAGAGCAATATACAACACTATCGCCGCCGCAAGGAAAAATGGTCCAAGACAAAGCATTCGTATGTTACTGCGTTTTATGTATGAGATAAACACAGTTGCAGTGCAACAGCAGCACACGATCATGCTTGTGACCGCAAAAAATCGACCGGTTTTCTTCACAAACATTTTTATCTCCTTATTAGGATGTATCCTCATAATATATTTTTTTACATGAGTTCGCCCTGTTTATTTATTTTGTTCTATATTTCTACATTTGAATTATATCATCAACGGAAATAAGTTTCAATTATTTTAACAACTGAAATTGAAGGAACTTTTTAAAGTTTTTTTAGTGAATAAAACAAAAATTCGCCGCTCTGTTGCAAAAAACAAAGCAGCGAGTATTAGTATAAGACCATTATTTTGTGCCGAAGATCCTGTCACCTGCGTCGCCAAGACCAGGAACGATATAAGCGTCCTCGTTGAGCTTTTCATCAAGGTTGCCTACATAAATGTCGATATCAGGGTGAGCCGTTCTCAGAGCGTCAAGACCCTCAGGAGCAGCGATTATGCACATGAACTTGATGTTCTTGCAGCCCTTGTCTTTCAAAAAGTCAACAGCCTGTATCGCAGATCCGCCTGTCGCAAGCATTGGGTCACAGACAATAACAAGTCGCTCGTTTATTCTATCAGGGAGCTTGCAGTAATACTCGTGAGGCTCGTGTGTGACCTCGTCACGATAAAGACCGATATGACCGACCTTTGCAGACGGAACGAGTGCAAGAAGTCCGCTTACCATGCCAAGGCCTGCTCTCAGGATAGGCACGATAGCAAGCTTTTTGCCGCAGAGCATAGGGAGCTTTCTTGTGGTGATAGGTGTTTTCACCTCAACGTCCTCTGTTGGAAGATCTCTCATAGCCTCATAGCCCATGAGCATTGCGACCTCTTCCACAAGTATACGGAACTCTCTTGTTCCTGTCTTTTCGTCACGCATAAGCGTTATTTTGTGCTTTACAAGCGGGTGATTGATGATATTTACGTTTCCCATTTTCCGATTTCCTTTCGTAATGATTTATAAATTCGCATTTTTTGTGTGCAGTAACGTGCGAACACTGTTCGCCTCTGCAATTTTGTTATAATTATTTCTTGGCTGCGTTGCCTTTTTTCTTTGAGAGCATAACGTTTGTAAGAATGCCAAGGATAAGCGCTGCCGCTACTTCTGTGAGTGTTATATCACCGAATGTGAGTGTCAGACCGCCGATACCTGCAATGAGGATAACGGACACAACAAAGAGATTTCTGTTGTCGTCAAGGTTTGCGTCCTGTATCATTTTAAGACCTGAAACTGCGATAAAGCCGTAAAGAGCGATACAAACGCCACCCATTACGCAGGCAGGGATAGAATCAACGAACGCAACAAGCGGAGTGATAAACGAAAACAGCATACAGCCTATTGCTGCCGCAAAGATAGTTACAACAGAAGCATTTCCCGTGATAGCAACGCAGGCAACGGACTCTCCGTATGTTGTGTTCGGACAGCCGCCGAACAGTGCGCCTGCGATAGAACCTACACCGTCGCCGAGAAGCGTTCTTGTAAGACCAGGCTCTTCAAGGAGGTCATGGTCGATAATAGAAGAAAGGTTTTTATGGTCAGCAACGTGTTCTGCAAAAACAACAAGTGCAACTGGCACATAGGCTACAAATATAGTTGCAAAATATGAGAAGTCGAACTCTTTAAGACCTTTCAGACCTGAAACAAATGCAAAGTCCGGCAGGCTAACAAATGTTTTCAGTGAAACGCTGCCGTCTGTGAGCATATAGCTGCTGAAAACGCTGAAATCTACTATTTTAAGTGCGTCAATATCACATATATTGCCGATAACAGTGAAGATCGCTGCGGCTGCATAGCCTGCGAGGATACCGATTATAAAAGGTATAAGTCTGAGTGTTTTCTTGCCATATGTTGAGCAAAGCATTACCACTGCAAGGGTGATAAGTCCGCAGATAAGAGCCACATATGACGAGCCTACAGGCACGTTGGATACAGTTTCGATTATCTCAGGTGTGCCGCTGTCGGTGGAGACTGCATACTCTGTTACCTGCTTTGTTACGTCGCCCTTGACGAGGTCGCCGATAGCGTTTCCTGCAAGGGAAAGTCCGATTATAGCAACGGTCGGTCCTATTACCACCGCAGGCATGAGCTTATTGAGCCAGCCTACTCCAACAAATTTTACTACTATTGCGATAACGACATACACAAGTCCTGCAAGGAATGCACCGACGATAAGTCCAAGCATGCCAAGCTGCATTGAAACGCCGCCTGCAAAGGCCGCTGCCATAGAGCCTAAAAAGGCAAATGACGAACCGAGGAACACAGGGCTTTTTCTTTTTGTAAAAAGGATATAAACTATAGTTCCCACACCTGCACCAAACATTGCAGCCGCAGGAGTAAGACCGTTGCCGATAATAAGCGGCACAGCGATGGTCGCCGCAAGGATAGCCAACATCTGCTGAAGTGCAAACACTACCAGTTGACCAGCCTTTGGCTTGTCTGAAACATCAAAAATAAGTTTCAATATAACACCTCATTCATATTTTTTCTTTTCCCATATAAATGGAAAACACTTCTTTGCGGTACGTTTTGACACAAACCGCCTTTTTAATTTTAACTTATAACAATATTTTTGTCAATGAGCTAAATGCCGTATTTCAGCAGGATTTTTTGTGCGTAATTGCCCATTTTCTTTGACAAATAAGCTGTTTTGCGTTATAATAGCAATTGATATATTGTATTATGTGAGGTAATGACATGAAAAATTACAGATATGTTCTTTTTGACCTTGACGGCACGCTTACTGAGTCGGGCGAGGGCATAATAAATTCGGCTGTATACGCACTGAAAAAGTTCGGCATAGAGCCTGAGATGGGCACGATGACAAAGTTTCTCGGCCCGCCGCTGAAAGACTCTTTCAGGGATTTTTACGGCTTTGATGATGAAAAATGCGAGCAGGCTGTTAAATACTACCGTGAATATTACACCACCAAGGGCATTTTCGAAAACCGTGTTTATGACGGCGTTGAAGAATGTCTTAAAAAGCTGTCAGAGGCTGGGCTTCACCTTGCGGTGGCGACTTCTAAGCCGCAGGTCTTTGCTGTAAAGATACTGGAGCATTTTCACCTTGCACAGTATTTTGACTACATAGGCGGTGCGGAGCTTGACGGCTCTAGGAGCGTAAAGGCGGACGTTATCGTGCACACTCTGAAAAACTGCGGAATTAATGACCGCTCACAGGTGATAATGGCAGGCGACAGGCATCATGACGTGCTTGGTGCAAAAGCTCTTGGTATAGATTGTATCGGTATGCTTTACGGCTACGGCACAAGAGAGGAGCTTTCAAAGGCAGGTGCGGTGTATATAGCCGAAACGCCTCTGGAAGCCGCAAAATGGCTTCTGGGATAAATTTGACAGGTGTATAAAAGAGCGAAAACCTATTGCAAAAGTCAAATGTTTATGATATAATAAAATAAATTATTATGTGGCGGCATAAGAAATAAGCTTGTGATCCTGCCACGATCAAGAGGAGTTGTTTTCTGTGATAAAGTTTCGCAACCATATAGGGACTATAGGTATATCCACCGGATATCTCAGACAGCTTATCTCGGATACTGCCGAAAGCTGTTTCGGCGTGGCAGGACTTAACGCCTATGGTGCAAAACAGGGCGTTTCTGCAATGCTAAAGAAAGAGAACACCACAAAGGGCGTTATAATCCGTCAGGACGGGGACGAGCTTATCGTTGACCTGCACATCACTGTGAACTACGGCATAAATGTCGGAGCTATCGTTGACAGCATCATTCACAAGGTAAATTATGTTCTGACAGAGCAGGCAGGGGTCAACGTTAAATCTGTGAACGTTTACGTTGACGAAATGAAAGGCTGAACGTCCTAGGATATCTATAACAGTATAGGAGGAAAACTATAGTGATAAACGGAGGCTTGCTGCGTGACGCTGTCATAAGTGCCGCACACAGCATATCTAACAAGAAAAAATCAGTTGACGAGCTTAACGTGTTCCCAGTACCTGACGGAGATACAGGAACTAATATGTCAATGACTATAACAAATTCCGTAGCAGAGCTTGAAAATCTCAGCGACGATACAGACTGCTCAGTTGTTGCAAGCACAACAGCTTCTGCACTTCTTAGAGGTGCAAGAGGAAACTCAGGCGTTATACTTTCGCTTATTTTCAGAGGCTTTGCAAAAGGACTTGCAGGCAAAAAGGAAATGGGTGCGAACGAACTTGTTGAATCGCTGGAACAGGGCGTTTCAGGAGCATACAAGAGCGTAATGAAGCCTACAGAGGGAACTATCCTGACAGTTGCAAGAGAGTCTGCGGAGAAAGCAAGAGAAATGCTCCACTCCACAAACGATCCTATTATTATAATGGAGGAAGTTTGCAAACAGGCTGAACTTTCACTGAACGAAACACCAAAGCTTCTCCCTGCACTTGCCAAGGCAGGCGTTGTTGACGCAGGCGGCAAGGGACTTCTCATTATCTTTGAAGCAATGAGAGATGTATTCAAGGGTGGCGAAATAGTAAAGGCTGATGCTCCTGCACAGAAACAGCAGGTAACAGTCGACACATTTGCGGCTACTGTTGGTCAGTATGACTGTGAGATACACTTCACATACTGCACTGAAATGATAATCACAAAGAAAGCTGACGCTGACGATTCATCAAAGCTGAGAGCTTATCTTGAAACCATAGGTGACTGCGTTGTAGTTGTCGAGGACGATGAGATAATAAAGGTACACGTTCATACCAACGACCCTGGTAAGGCAATACAGAAGGGTCTTGAATTTGGCTACATCAATCTGCCAAAGATAGAAAATATGAAGCTCCAGCACAAGGCCAGACAGAAAGAAGCAAAACAGGAGTTCGTTCCTGCAAAGCCTGAAAAGCAGTACGGCTTTGTTGCAGTTGCGGCAGGAAACGGCATTGAGTCAATGTTCAGAGATATCGGTGTTGACTGCATCGTTAAGGGCGGACAGACCATGAACCCGTCCACTGAGGATATACTTGCGGCAATAATGTCATGCCCCGCTGAAACAGTTTTTGTTCTGCCAAACAATAAGAACATCATCATGGCGGCTGAGCAGGCAGTTAAGCTTGCAGACAGAAAGGTATGCGTGCTTCAGACAAGGACTATACCGCAGGGAATGTCAGCAATGCTGGCATTTGACCCTGACGCTGATTTCAATACGAACCGCATTGAAATGACCAATGCACTTGAAAGAGTTGCCACAGGTCAGGTAACATTTGCGGCAAGGGATTCTGACTATGAGGGTCACGCTATCAAGCAGGGCGAGATACTCTGCATTGAAAACGGCAAGTTGAGCTTTGTGGAAAAAGACGTTTCAAAGGCAGCTTACAAGCTCACAAAGAAGCTTGTTAAGGGCGACAGCTCATTCATCACGATCCTTTACGGCTCAGACGTTACAGACGAGGCGGCTGAGGCACTGCAAAAGCAGGTAGCTGCGAAGTTCTCAAATCTTGATGTAAACCTTATAAACGGCGGTCAGCCTGTTTACTACTACATCATTTCTGTAGAATAAGATAACGAGGCGGACGGCATTGAGCTGTCCGCTTTTTTGTACAATGGAGAAATTTTTATGAGTGATATAACAAAGGTTCAGTGCAGAAAATGCCTGTTGGAGGATATGGACGAAAATGATTTTCTCCGTGATATGCGTTCGCACATTGCGGCATACCCTGAGGACAAGAGGGTATCAGAGGAAGAGTATCATCAGCGTTTGGCGTTTTGCAAGGGCTGCGACAAGCTTGTGGACGGAATGTGCGTTTTATGCGGCTGTTATGTTGAGCTGAGGGCGTTGAAGATAGGTATGCGTTGTGCAGATATAGATAAGAAGTGGTAAAGGCATACTGTTCATTCAGGCAAGTTCCTTCCGCCGCAAAATCGCTACGCTCTTTGCGGGTTTTACTTTGTTTAATGGGATAGGAAAAAGCGGTGCAGAGATTTTTTCTCCGACACCGCTTTATTATTTCTTTTACTGTTGTGTGCTTTTTTACTTTTCTGCACCGCTTAGTCGGCTGTCGCCGAATGAGGCTCTGCCTCATACTCCGCAGGGGCTTTGCCCCTTGACCCCACAAGCCCTCTAGCGCCGGGCTTGAGCCTGCGTTTTATCTCTCGCTACGCTCGGTGTTGGGGGCACAACTTTGGTCGGCTATGCTCATTCCTCATTCCTCACTCCTCACTTATGACATTGCCTCTTCCATTTCCTTTACAAGCTCTCCGAACATTGCAAGTGCCTCATTGATAGGCTGAGTTGTTGCCATATCTACACCTGCACCCTTAAGCAATGAGATAGGGTCAGTTGAGCAGCCGCCTTTCAGGAAGCCTATATAGTCCTTTACCGCAGGTTTGCCATACTTCAATATCCTCTGTGAAAGTGCGATAGCCGCAGAATAGCCTGTTGCATACTGATAAACATAATAGTCATAATAGAAATGAGGTATCCTTGCCCACTCCAATTTTATCTCATCATCAAGCACTATTCCGTCACCGAAATAAAGCTTGTTTAGCTGGCCGTAAAGCTCGTTCAGCCCCTCGGCTGTCAGACTCTCCCCTGCCGCTACCATTTCATTTATTTTCAGCTCAAACTCTGCGAACATTGTCTGGCGGTAAAGTGTGGTACGGAACTGTTCAAGGAAGTAGTTTATAAGATACGCTCTCTGCTTTTTATCCTCGGTATTTTTCAGCAGATACTGCATGAGCAATGCCTCGTTGCAAGTTGAGGCTACCTCTGCCACGAAGATAACGTAATCTGAATATACCACAGGCTGATTTTTATTTGAAAGATACGAGTGTATAGCATGACCCATTTCATGTGCCAGCGTAAACATACAGTTAAGTGTATCCTTATGATTGAGCAGCACATAAGGGTGAACTCTTGCACCTGCGGAATATGCTCCGCTTGTTTTGCCCTCGTTCTCGTAAACGTCTATCCAGCGGTTCTCAAAGCCCTCTTTGAGTATCGCAAGGTAATCCTCGCCCATAGGTGCAAGGGCTTTCAAGACGGTTTCCTTAGCCTCCTCAAAGGTTATCTTCATATCTGCGTCAGGAACAACAGGAGTATAAAGGTCATAGAAATGCAGTTCGTCAACGCCCAAAAGCTTCTTTCTCAGCGCAACATAATCGTACATATAGTGCATATTGTCATGGACGGCTTCAATAAGATTTTTGTACACTGAAACAGGTACTTCTGTTCCGTCCAAAGCGGCTTCAAGGCTTGAATCATATCTTCTTGCCTTTGCATAGAAGTTCACCGCTTTAATCTGCGCCGACAGTGTTGCCGCACAGGTGTTCTTGAACTTGTCAAATGTGCCGTACATAGACTCGAAAGCCGACTTTCTCAGTACTCTGTCCTCGCTCTGCACCAGTGGTATATAGCTTCCGTGTGTGACCTGATGAGCCTTGCCGTCCTTATCCACAGCGTCAGGAAAACGCAGGTCTGCGTCAGAAAACATAGAGTAGATATTCTCAGGGGACTGACCCATTTCACCAGTCAGGGCAAGTATCTTCTCCTCAGCCTCAGAGAGGATATGAGCCTTTTTGCGACGCAGCTTGTCCAGCGCACGCTTATAAAGCTTCAACTCAGGCTTATCCTCATAGAATTTCTGAAGCTTATCCTCCTCGATAGAAATGATCTCAGGTGTTTCAAAGCTTCCTGCTGAGTTTACTGCAACATAAGCGTTCATAAGCTGACCGAGAAAGCCCTGATACTTTGCATTTGCAGTGTCCTCGTCAGAACGTCTTTGAGCATAGTTGCCAAGGCTGTCGCAAAGAACAGATATCTCGTCTGAAAGCTGCATAAAATCATAAAGCGTGTCAGCACTCTCGCTAAGCCTGCCCTTGAACGCCGTTATTCTCTCAGGCATAGCCTTAAGCTTCTGCAAGTCCTCCGCCCACTTTTCGTCAGTGGCATAAATATCCTCCAGTGCCCATTTGAACTGTTCAGGCACTTCACTTCTCTTAGGTATTCTTTCCTCGCTCATTTTCATGACCTCGTTTCTATAATAATAGGTATAGGCTTGTCTTGTGTGGTATTGCCTATAATTAATTTGCGTAACGCTGGTTACATTATACCCCATTGACGTACTTTTGTCAAATTAGGGCAGGTGAACTGTAAAATAATACACGATACAAATAAAAATACGCCCAGCGGCATAAAGCTAGGTGCCAATCTCCTTTGCGAGCTTTATTGCCTTCTTTTTAAACTCTTCATCATATTGTTTTCCTGTTTCCTTTGATGACACACTCCCTTGTTTTTATTATACTTTGATTGTTTTGTATGTGTCAAGTTTTATTATACAGGATCGCAACTATGATGTAGGAGATTCAGGACTGATATAATCACAGCATAAGGAAAAGGGCAATGTCCTCCGTGAGTGGAAGGCATTGCCATTTTTTCCTTTAGAAAAAATCAGTTCAATTGTTTTTTCAGCCATTGAAGGCGATACAGATCATCAAATAAAGTATCTGCTTTGTACTGCTCCCTAAAACTATAATTTCATCATACGATACCCAATACCGATATGTGTTTGTATCAGCGCCTGACTGCTGTCACTCAGCTTTTTTCGCAGGGTAGCCATAAATACACGCAGGGAGGCTTCGCTGTTATCCGCAGGAGTTCCCCATACACTTTGGATAATGTACTTATGCGTCAGCACCTTGCCGACATTCTTGGCAAGCAGGCAAAGCAGCTTGTATTCTATCGGTGTCAAGTGAATTTCTTCATCATCAAGGTGAACACAGCCCGAAACATAGTCTATCCGTAGTCTGCCATTGACAAACTCCGTGACCGAGATGTTTTCGGACTTCATAAGCCGCCTTTGTATCACCCTGAGCCTTGCGAGAAGTTCGTCAACAGAGAAAGGCTTTGTCAGGTAATCATCTGCACCTTTGTCAAGGGCTGTTATCTTGTCCCTTTCCTCGCTCCTTGCACTGACTATGATGATAGGAACATCGCTCCAAGTGCGTATATGCTCTATCACCTCAACGCCGTCAATATCAGGCAGTCCAAGGTCAAGTATGATAATATCAGGCTTATGCGAAGCGCTGAGCATGATCGCTTCGTTGCCCCTGACAGCTGTAATAAAGCGATAGTCGTTCATTTTAAGAGTAGTTGTAATAAGATTTCTGATAGGCTTGTCGTCCTCCACCACCAGAACAAGATATTCATTCATTTAGATCGACCTCTCCTATTGGCAGAGTAAAGCTGACAACCGTACCGTTTGGTATGTTGTCGCTGACAGATATAGTACCGCCGTGTGAAGTAATAATTGACCTGCACAGTGCAAGCCCCAGCCCCAGACTTCTTCTGCTGTCTGAGGAACGGCTGCCACCCGTATAGAACATATCAAATACCTTTTCTTTTTCTTCATCGGAGATACCAGTGCCGTGATCGGACACGGATATCTCAACAGTATGCGCATTTTCTCGGCGCACACTGACGGTAACATCAGAATCCTCATCACTGTACTTGACAGCATTATCCATAAGATTGACTATGACCTGTACGATAAGGTTCGCATCTGCCATAACGGGGATTATCTCGTCATACATATCAACGATGATATTTCGCTTTGGGTGAGTGCGTTTGGTGTGTCTGACAGCCTCCTGAACAATGTCATCAAGTATCTCTACCGAGATATTGAGCTGCATTCTGCCGTCCTCAATTCGTGTAGCGTATAAAAGATTTTCCACCATTTCGATAAGCCACATTGATTCGGAATAAATATCCGTGTATATCTGCTGACGTGCTGATTCATCAAGCGTATCGCCGCCGGAAATGAGCGTACTGGCATTACCTGATATGGAGGTCAGCGGTGTTCTGAGATCATGGGATATGGAACGGAGCATATCAGCTCTAAGCTGTTCATTCTGCGCCAGAAGTGCCGCCTCCTCCTTTTCACGGGCATTCTGCTCGGCGATCAGGATATTGCGTTTCAGCTTATTGGCAAGCGTTCCTGCAATGAACGCTGTAATAAACATCGTCACAAATGTGACAAGATAGCCTGCATCGTGAACTGAAAGAGAAAACTCAGGATAGGTGAAGAAGCAGTTGAAAAGCATCACTCCTACTAATGATGATATCAGGCAGAAATACATCTTTGATGTAAAAATGGATATCACAAGCACAGCAATAATATACAGCATGATAATGTCCGCATCGGCAAGTTGAAAGGCTTTGAATGCGTATCCGGCAAGTGTTGCGGCTGTCAGCACCACAATACATATAGCGGAGTCTTTGAACACAGAAAATGCTTTAGAACTTTTTATAGAATTAGCAGTCATAAGGATCACCCTTGTTATTATAACATATCACTTTTGTGTTCGTCAACATCATCTTCTGACAGATCGTGTCCACGTCTGCTCTTTTGTATCTCCTCGATGAATCCATCTACTTTTTTCATAATATAAAAACCGTAGAGAAACATTGCTCCTACAGACAGTGCAAGCAGAACATCTCTCACACGATCATCTCCTAGATTCTGAAACACTTCTGGATATCCCGAACCTCACCTATGACAAATGCGATGTCATCAGTTTCAATTACAGTGTCCGGTGAAGGGATAAATACCTCTTCTCCTCGTTTGATCGTCAGAATATTGATCTTGAATTTCTTTCGTATATCGATCTGTGAAAGCGACTTTCCGAACCAGTCCTTCGGCACTTTCAGTTCGTAGATCGAGTAATTGTTATCCAGATGAATAAAGTCGAGTATGCTGTCTGATGCATATTTTGTAGCAATGCGAAGTGCCATCTGCTTCTCAGGATAGACAACCTCATCGGCTCCGTTTTTAAGCAGGAATTTCATTTGCACATCATTTGTCGCACGGGATATGACTTTCTTTGCCCCCAGCTCCTTGAGCAAAGACGTTGTTTCCAGAGAGGACTGAAACCGGCTGCCGAGGGCAACGATACAAACATCATAGTTTCCTACACCAAGCGAACGGAGAAATTCCTCATTGGTGCTGTCACCGATCCTTGCGTTGGTCACATAAGGCAGGATATCGTTGATATGCTTCTCATTTTCATCTACTGCCATGACCTCACACCGAAGCTCCTCCATGCGTCTGGCAATGTGACTGCCGAATTGACCTACTCCGATAATTAAAACTGTTTTCATATATAAGACTCCTTATCCTACGGATATTTTTTCAAGCGGTAAGCGTGAATTCTGACTGTCCGCCGACGGCAGAGCTGCATAAATGAGTGTCAGTCCGCCGACTCTCCCGAAAAACATAAGTATCATCAGTATCACACGGGATACAGCAGACAGACCGCTTGTAATGCCGAGTGACAGCCCTACAGTACCGATAGCTGAGCTTGTTTCAAACAGACAGGTCAGCAGCGGTAGATTTTCCACTCTGCTGATAATGACACCGCTTGTAAAGAACAATACAAGATACATAAACAAAACAGCGCCTGCACTGCGGACAGTTTCGTCTGATATTCTTCTTTTGAAGCACTGCACATCATTTCTGCGGCTAAACACTGTGATCGCAGAAAGTAACAGAACAGCAAAAGTCGTTGTTTTCATACCGCCCGCGGTGGAACCTGGAGAGCCACCTATAAGCATAAGAATGACCATAATGGCTGTACCTGATTCATCCATAGCAGCGAGATCAGTTGTGTTAAAGCCTGCGGTTCGTGTTGTGACAGACTGAAACAGTGAATGGATCGTCCGGTCATGGATAGTCCCATGGTCATATTCAAAAAAGAAGAAATACAGCGCAGGCAGAACGATCAAGACAGCAGATGTCATCAGTACGACCTTGCTTTGCAGAGAGTAGCGCCTGATCCTGTGCTTGTGTGTTCCGATATCGCCCCAGACGAGAAAGCCGATGCCTCCCGTAATAATTAGCAGCATAATGATGATATTGAGATAGATGTTGCTGTGGTAAAAGGTCAGCGATGAGAACGGTTCTTTTATGCCGAACAGATCAAAGCCTGCATTGCAAAAAGCCGATATGCTGTGAAACAAGGAATACCACAGTCCCTTAGCGAAACCAAGATCATTGCAGAAAACGGGTGCAAGCAAAGCCGCACCGATCATCTCTATGATAAGTGATGTTTTAAGGATAAAGCCTGTCAGCTTCACAATACCGCCTACCTGCGGTGCGGAGATGGATTCCTGCATCGTACTGCGCTGCCACAGACCGATTTTCCGCCCTGATGCTCTAATGATCGCAAGCCCGACGGTGATAACGCCCATACCTCCGATCTGAATTAGCATCAGAATGACCGCCTGCCCGAACAGAGACCAGTATGTAGCAGTATCCTTTACAACAAGTCCAGTCACACAGGTAGCTGAAACGGCTGTGAACATTGCATCAGGGAATGAAGTCACACACCGCTGCCTTGATGAAATAGGCAGCATCAGAAGCAACGAACCTACCAGAATTAGGCAAAAGAAACTGATAATGATGACCCGAAATGAAGTCATATGAGTTCTGTTTTTTACTCTATTTTTATGTAACATCGTACACCTCTCGTTCAAATTATAGCTTTATTATATCACATGAGCGGTTAAAGTGCTGTTAAGATTACGGTTACGGTGTTAAGATTTCGTTAAGGCACAATATTGATGTGTGCCGCTTGCCCGTAGTCTATTAGAACACCTGCAAACCGTTCCGCACAAGTCCGTATCATCATTATGGCGCGCGCCACAATGACAGCATACCCTTTTTGAAACTGAATAACTCACAAAGAACTGAGATTTGCTCACACAAGCACTTCTCAGGTCTTTTCAGACGGTTAGTTTTCCGCTCCGCAGGCTCGGACGGCTCTGAGGGGCGTTTCCGTTCGTCTGAAAGCACTGTCAAGCCGAGGTCATCGCCAATGCTCTTGGTGGAGAAGCAGAAACAGAAGAGAATGAGGACACTAATAAAAAAACAGGCTCTCGATACAAGAACCTGTTCTCCTGGTGCCGGTGACCGGGGTCGAACCGGTACGGTATCGCTACCATCGGATTTTGAGTCCGACACGTCTGCCAATTCCATCACACCGGCACATAACATTATGATTATAGCATACTTTTTTCATTTTGTCAAGCAAACTGCAAGTAAATTCTGCATTTACTTGTTTGTATATTTTCAACATAAAACATATTTAACGACTCTTGACTTTTGGAGAATTTTATGATATAATTAAAAACAAGGCAGTAAAGAAATTATTTTCTCCGTCATCGGCAATTACGGAACTGCTGCCGCAAAATAATCGGGAGGGATCTATCGTGAATATAAATGAAATGACAGTGCTTATATGCGACGATTCTATGTTCGCTCGCAAAAAGCTCAGTATGTCTATTTCTGGATTTGGAGTAAAAGCCGTTTATGAAGCAGCCGACGGCGAGGAGGCTGTTAGCAAATATAAGGAGTTCAAGCCTGACGTGGTTTTCATGGATATCATCATGCCAAAGGTAACAGGTATTGAAGCCCTCAAACAGATAATAGCAGAAGACCCTGACGCTAAGGTGATAATGGCTTCTTCTGTTGGTACTCAGAGCCATTTGAAAGACGCTCTTAAGTCGGGAGCTGTGGACTTTTTGCAGAAACCTATAGCTGATAATGACGCTCTTAAAGTTCTTGAGAACGTTGCAAAGGGGGTACTGTAAATGTTTGCGCAGTTTTTTGGCGGCTACCTCTTTAACCATAAGCTATGCACCGCTGAGGATCTTACTCAGGCTTTCGAGGCTAAAAAACATACAAGACTTCGCCTTGGCGTTCTCGCTATAAACGCTGGTCTTATGACAGCCGAGCAGGTGGAGCACGTCAATATCACTCAGCAGAGTGTCGATAAACGTTTTGGCGACCTTGCCGTGGAGCTTGGCTATGTTACCGCTGACGACGTTGAAAAGCTTCTCGCTCAGCAGCCTACAGATTACCTGCTCCTGGGTCAGACCCTTGTTAATAACGGTGCTCTTACCAATGCTGAGTTTGAAAAGGCACTTAAAGACTATAAGGCTGAAAATCAGATAACCGACGATATTTCAGACAATCAAACAGAAACTCTACATAACCTTATCAATGAGTTCTATCATTTTGACAATGATGAAAATGCTCGTATCTGTACTGATTATGTTACTTTGCTTTTCAAAAATCTTATCAGATTTATCGGTGACGATTTCACTCCTATGGAAGCGTCAGTTATAAAGAATTTTGCAGCAGAACATATCGTTATCCAAAAAATAAATGGAAAATATAACGCTGAGGCTTGCATTGCCACAGATTCAAAGACATATATGGCTTTCGCTGAGAGGTTTGCCAAAGAGAGCTTCACGGAGGTCGATGACTTTGTAAACGCTACAGCAGGCGAATTTCTGAACGTAAACGACGGTCTGTTCGTTGTAAATGAGTCAAACGAGCATGGCGTTGAACTTACACTCACACCGCAGGAATTTTTGGAAAATGGTGAGCTTGCCCTGTCAGGCACTGCATTCTGTATCCCGGTGAACTATCCGTTTGGCAAGCTGAATTTCATCATTGCCACCTGATATAATTTTACAAGCACATAATATCCGCCGCTGTCCAGCTTTGTTCAGCGGCGTTGATGTTCTTTGCCTTTTTTATAACTTTTTTTCAAAATGTAGGTTTGTCAATCATATTGGACACTATTATTAAGAAATTCGATAGGCGAAAACCATTTGAGGGGACGCATA